>CAIUOO010000001.1 GCA_903900795.1 uncultured Gemmatimonadota bacterium
CACCGCGCACCGCACCGCGCACCGCGCCACGCATCGTGTCGCGGACCGGCAGCGGGATCGTCGGGGAGATCGGCGGAGGAAGCTCGGCGGCGGCAGAAAATTGGGCGGTCCAGCGCTCCACGGCTTTCCACGTGGCGGGGTCCTCCAGCACGTTCCCCGCTGACACCACAACCTCGCGCTCGTCCGTCGATCGAAGATCGGCCAGCCGCGAGCGTGTGACCAGAAGGACCGGCCCCGGGTACGCACGTACGCTGGCCAATGGTGTCGGCGGGAGCAACGCCCGGACGGCCCCGAATGGCAGTGCGCGCACGACCAGCCCGTTCTGCTGCCGCACTCTCTGATAGCCGATCGCGAGCCGGTCGAACGCGTGAATACCCAACGCATCGAGTGCCGTAATGGCCCGCAGGCGACTGCGATGCCACTCCACCTGCGCGTTGTCGTCGGTTCCGGCCAGGATCAGCGAGTCCAGCGTGAGAATCGGATCGAGCAACAGCACGCCCTGCACCTTCGAGCGGCTGGCACTGTTCTCCGGCGAGCCCATGTAGTCGATGCCGATGCCGCCGCCTTGCCGAACGCCGGCAAGCAATATCGGTCCCGACGGATTGCGGCGCTTGATCCACCGCACGATCGCATCGATGTCCTCGCGGTAGCGCTGCCGCCGATCCACTCGGCCGCGCGGTCCCGATGACCCGCCATTGCCACGGAGATCGAACGCCAGCACGCTGAATCCGCTGCTGGCGAGAATCGCCTCCGCCGTTCTGGCCGCCACGCCGGCGTGCGCGCCGAGTCCATGCAACACCAGCACCGTGCCGCGGGAGCCCGCCACATACAGCTCCCCGGAAAGTTCGATGCTGTCGGCCGTGGGAAAGGACATGGCGGCGGTCTGGCGGCGCCCGGTCGATCGATCCCGTCGCTGCTGCTCCAGCGGCCATCCGGCCATCGGGGGCTGACCCATGAATAGCATCCCCATCAGGAGCGCGAGCATGCTCGTCGCGAATATCACGCTGCCCGCAACGATGCGATTCACGCCGGCGTCACGCCCAGATTCTCAAAAATGAAGGCATACTCGTCGGCCATTTCGGCGATCTGCTTGGTGAGCGACGAACTGCCGTGTCCCGACTGCGTCTCGATGCGGATGAGCACCGGGTTGGGGCCACGGTGCGCTTCCTGTAAGCGCGCCGCAAACTTGAACGAGTGCGCCGGCACCACGCGATCGTCGTGATCGGCAGTCATGATGAGCGTGGCGGGATACGCCGTGCCGTCGGTCAGGTTGTGCAGCGGCGAATACGCCACGAGATAGCGAAAGCCCTCGGCGTCGTCGCTCGACCCGTAGTCGGCGATCCAGTTCCAGCCGATCGTGAATTTGTGAAAGCGTAGCATGTCCATCACCCCGACGGCCGGCAACGCGACCTTCGCCAGCGTGGGACGCTGCGTCATGATCGCGCCCACCAGCAAGCCGCCGTTGGACCCGCCCGCGATGGCGAGCTTGTCGCTGCAGGTGTACCGATGCTCGAACAGCCACTCGGCCACCGCGATGAAGTCGTCGAACACGTTCTGCTTCTTCTCCTTCATGCCCGCCCGGTGCCACGCTTCGCCGTACTCGTTGCCGCCGCGCAGGTTGGCTTGCACATACACGCCGCCCTGTTCGAGAAAGGCCACGCGCATCGCGCTGAAATTCGGCGGCAGCGACACGTTGAAGCCGCCATAGGCGTACAGCATGGTGGGATTGGCCCCATCCAGCACGAGTCCCTTCTTCGCCACGATGAACGCCGGCACCTTGGTGCCATCCTTGCTGGTCACGAACACCTGCGTGGTATCGAACTGCGTGGGATCGAACGGCAGCGTGATCGTACGAAGCGGCGTGCTGATCCCCGAGGCGATGTCGTATCGATACACGGTGATCGGCGCCGTGAACGACGTGAAGCTGTAGTACACCGTCGCTGCATCATGCTCGCCATCGAAGCCGCCGGCGGTGCCGATGCCGGGCAGCGCGATCTCCCGTTCGAGCGTGCCGTCGAGCGCATGCACGTAGGCACGCGTGGTCACGTCCTGCAGATAGGTGGCGAACAGGCGCCGGCCGCCAACGGACATGCCGCTCACGGGCTCGCTCCGCTCGGCGATCACCGTGACCCAGTTCGCTTCGTCGGGGGCGGCGGGGTTGATACGCACCACCCGCTGGTTCGGCGCGTGCCGATTGGTGAGGACCAGCAGCTCATCGCCCACGTTGTCGAGCGCGTCCATCTGGTCGTCGAAGCTCGTCCAGAGCGGCGTGAAGGTCGGCTCAGGGGCCGTGAGGTCCATGACGTGCAGCGCGTTGCCGTCCTTCCCCTGTCCCCGGTCGCTGATCGAGAGCACGGCGTAGCGTTCGTCTTCCGTGGTGCCGACGGTATGGAATCGCTGCGGGTTGTCGCGGTCCTGATAGATCAGGCGGTCGGCCGTTTGCGGCGTACCGAGCGTGTGGAAGTAGACCTGATGGTCTTCGTTCACGGAGGAGTAGGCGGCGTCGGTGTTCTCAGGCTCGGGATAGCGGCTGTAGAAGAACCCGTCGCCATGCCACGCCAGCCCGGACACCTTCACCCAGTCGATCGCATCGGGTAGGTGCTCGCGGGTGGCCACATCGATCACGCGAATCTGCTGCCAGTCGGAGCCGGCCTGGCTCAGCATATAGGCGATGCGGGTGCCCGCGTTGTTGAACGTCAGCCCGGCCACACGTGTCGTGCCGTCGGGCGACAGGGTATTCGGGTCGATGAGGACCACGGGCGTGCCCGCCTCGCCGTCCTGGAGGTAGTACACGGCCTGATTCTGGAGCCCGTCGTTCTTCGTGAAGAGGTGCCAGTGCCGCTTGACCAGGGGCGCCGAGTGCCGGGGGTAATTCACCAGTTCCGTCAGGCGGGCGCGGAGGGCGTCGCGGGAGGGGATTTGATCCAGGTACCCGAAGGTGACGAGGTTCTGCGCGTCCACCCACGCCTTGGTCTCGGCCGAGGTGTCGTCTTCCAGCCAGCGGAACGGGTCGGCGATCGGGGTGCCGTGGTAGTCGTCCACCTGATCGACCTTCCGCGTGGCGGGATAGGTCAGCGGCGCGGGCGTGCGAGCGGGCTCGAGCGGAAAGGTCACGAGGGGGGTGGCACTGGTGGAAGCGGGGGCGTGGAGCGTCAGCCCAACTCTACCGGTGGGCGGGGTACTAGCGCCAGCGCCAATTCCCTGGGTATCTTCTGATGCTCTACTGTTTTACCGGTCTTTCAAGACCGTTTTGCCTCCCCGGAATTTACCGGGCGGCGATGCCACGTCGGTTCCGGATCGGGAGACTTCGCTCCCGGTCCGCGTCATGGCCTCTCGCACCGTTGGTGTTGGTGTCGTTCGCTGCACGGGCTTCGGCTTCACGCAGATCGACGTCGTACCGCCGGATCTGCAGCACCTGAACCGGGCGCGGTGTGGCCCCGGAGAGAACTATGCATCCGTTTATCGAAACGCAGAAAGAGTGGATGAAGGCCATTACGCCGTTCCGCCCGGGTGACACCGTGCGCGTGAACGTGCGCGTGAAGGAAGGCGACAAGGAACGCGTGCAGGCGTTCGAAGGCGTGTGCATCGCCCGTCGTGGCGGTGGCGTCAGCGAGACGTTCACCGTGCGCAAGATTTCGAACGGTGTCGGCGTGGAACGCATCTTCCCGATTCACAGCCCGATGGTGGCCGAGATCGTCGTGGTTCGCCGTGGCGCCGTGCGCCGTGCGAAGCTGTACTACCTCCGCGACGTGACGGGTAAAGCCGCGCGTATCAAGGAGCGTAAGGTCGTGCGCGCCCCTCGCGGCGCGTAAGACACTCGCGTTTCACGCCGCACCAGGAAGCCGGCCCACGTGGCTCGGTGGACTCCGATCGAGCGCACCCTGCGTGCGCAGTACGGGCCGCTCCTGGTGGGTGTGGATGAAGTCGGACGGGGCCCGCTTGCGGGCCCCGTTGTCGCATGCGCCATCGTCATGCCGCCCGACCGCCGCGCGATCGCCGGCGTCGACGATTCGAAAAAGCTCGATGCCGCCACCCGCGTGGTGTTGGCCGCCCGCATCCGCGAGCAGGCCTTCGTCGTCTCGCTGGGCGCCGCCAGTGCGCGCGAGATCGACCGCATCAACATTTATCACGCCACCGTCCTCGCCATGCGGCGGGCGCTGGCCCGCGTGCCCGCCCGTCTTGGCTACGAGCCGAACCACGTGCTCGTGGATGGTAAGCCGCTGCGCACGCTCGGTGTGGTGCATACGGCCGTGGTGAAGGGCGACGCCAAGTGCTACGCCATCGCCTGTGCGTCGATCGTGGCCAAGGTCACGCGCGACCGGCTCATGCATGCCCTCGCCGCGCGATACGACGGCTACGCGTGGGAACGCAACAGCGGCTACGGGACCGCCGCGCATCGCGCCGCGCTCGACGCACGTGGGCTGACCCCACACCATCGTCGCAGCTTCTGTCTTGATGAACAGGTGGCGCTGCTGCTCGACGCCGTGCCGTCCAACGACCTCGAAGTCCCTTCTCAATTCCTTCACACGGAGTGCGTGCATGAATGACGCGACGG
>CAIUOO010000002.1 GCA_903900795.1 uncultured Gemmatimonadota bacterium
CGTGGTGGTATCGGCTACGTGAGCGAAGGCGCCGCCACCCCCGGCGTGAAAGTGCTCAAGCTCAAGTAGGTCATGGCAACAGTCCTCGTGATCCAGGTACGGTCGTTCTGATGCGCGCTTTCATGAAAGGGATCGGCTTCCGGATCTGGTTTCCGCTGGCCATGGTTCTCACGGTCTCGCTCTCGGCGCTCGGTGTCTACTATCCCCAGCGCCAGGAAGAGTTGTTCCGGGCTACCACCGAGCAGCGCAATCAGGAACTGGCCCGCATCACGGGGCTCAGCATCGAGCTGGCCATCGAGCGGGAAGACTACGCCTCGCTGGCGCGCACCATGGAGGTCACGACCTCGGCGAACGACTTCGAATACGTCGCGTTCGTCCAGCAGGATGAAGACGGGGTGAGTGTCTTTGCCGTGAACCCCAGCAATATCGATTCCACCGAAGTGCTGCGGCGTGCACGTCCTGATTTGATGTACGAGCAAGGCGGGGTGAATACGGAGTCCCTGAAGGGCTATGTCGTCGTGGCGGCCTCGCGCACGCGCCTCGACGCGCAAATTGCGAAGCTCAACGTGCCGTTGTATCAGGCGCTGTTTGGGCTCGTGGTCGTAGCCTTGAGCGTGTTGGCGTACATCGTCCGATCGGTGTCGCAGCCGGTGCGCAATCTCACGGTGGTGGCGAATGCCCTGCGTGACGAACGGTACGACGTGCCGATTGTCAACACGTGGCATGCCACCGAAATCGACCAGCTCACGCAGGCCTTTGGGCAGCTGCGTGATTCGTTGCAGGATCTGAAAGCACGCAACGCCGAGTACAGCGACGGATTGCGGCGTGCGCAGCTGGTCGCTGACGAAGCGAACCAGACGAAGAGTGCGTTTCTGGCCAACATGAGCCACGAGATCCGCACGCCGATGAACGCGGTGATCGGGCTCGCGTACCTCGCGCTCAAGACCGATCTCACGGCGAAGCAGCGCGACTACGTCGCGAAGATTCATACGGCCGGCAACTCGCTGCTCGGTATCATCAACGACATCCTCGATTTCAGCAAAATCGAAGCCGGCAAGCTCGACATCGAGTCCGTCGACTTCAATCTCGAAGATGTCATGCGTGGCGTCACGACCGTCACCCTGCAGAAGGCATACGACAAGGGGCTCGAGTTCCTCGTCGACATTCCGAACACGGTGCCGCTCGACTTGGTCGGCGATCCGCTGCGCCTGAGTCAGGTGCTCACGAACGTCATCAACAACGCCGTCAAGTTCACCGAGCGCGGCGAAATTCACCTGAAAGCGGCGGTGTTGGAACAGTCCGACCACGAAGCCGTGCTGCGCTTTACCGTGCGCGATACCGGCCCCGGCATGACGCGCGAACAGTGCGCCAAGTTGTTCCAGCCGTTCACGCAGGCCGATATGTCCACCACGCGCAAGCACGGCGGCACCGGACTGGGGCTGACCATCAGCAAGACGTTGGTGGAGATGATGGGCGGGGAGATCGGGCTCGAAAGCGAGCCCGGCGTCGGCACCACGTTCTTCTTCACGGTGCGGGTGGGGATCGGCAACGAGGCGGACCGCCGCACGATGGTGCCCGAGGCGATGCACCGGTTGCGCACGTTGGTCGTGGACGACAATTCGGTGGCGCGCGAGATCCTCACCGAGTCGCTCAGTGATCTGGTGGCCGTGGTGGACGCCGTCAGTTCTGGTGCGGAAGCCCTCGCGGCGATCCGCCAGCACAACGCTGACGCCGCGGCGCCGTACGATGTGATCTTCATGGACTGGCGGATGCCCGGGCTGGACGGCTTGCAGACCGCGCGGCTGTTGCGAGCGGAGACGGGCCTGATGACTCAGCCGGCGGTAGTCATGGTGACCGCCTTCAACGGCGAGGAAGTGAAGGAAGCCGCAGGTGCGCTGAATCTCGACGGTTTCATGGTGAAACCGGTCAGCAAGTCGATGGTGATCGACACGCTGGTCACGCTGTTCGCCAGTCCGTCGGAAACCGGCGCCCGGCGCAGCGAGCCGTCGCACGATAGCGACATCGACCGGTGTGCCGGTGCCCGCATCCTGCTCACCGAAGACAACGAGATCAACCAGCAGATCGCCATCGAGTTGCTGGAAGGGGCGGGGGCGCACGTCACGGTGGCGAACAACGGCCGGGAGGCCGTCAACCACCTCGACGCGAACCCCACCGGATTCGACGTGGTGTTCATGGATCTGCAGATGCCCATCATGGACGGGCATCAAGCCACGATTGCCATTCGTGACGACGCGCGCTTCGCGGCGTTGCCGATCATCGCCATGACCGCCCACGCGTCGAACGAAGAGCGCGATCGTTGCCTCGACGAAGGGATGAACGACCACATCTCCAAGCCGATCTCGCCAGCGATTCTCTTCGAGACACTGGAGAAGTACTACGCGCCGGCGCGGGCCGCGGCGGTGCGGGCAGCCCGCGCGGAGGCCGTTGCGGAGGCCGTTGCGGAGGCCGGTGCCGCGGATCCTGCCGTCGCGGCGGAGAGCGCACCGGCGGTTCCTCCCGTGGTAACCGAGGAGCTGCCGCGTATTGAGGGGTTGCAGGTGGACGACGGACTGGCCCGCGTGGCCGGCAACAAGAAGCTGTACCTGAAACTGCTGCGGCAGTTTGTGGTGCAGGAGGCCGACGCCGGCGCGCGGATCAGCGCCTGTTTGGGCAGCGGCGACCGGAGTACCGCGGAACGGCTCGCCCATACGGTGAAAGGCGTGGCAGGGTCGCTCGGCGCCGGCGCGGTGCAGGCCGCCGGCGGGGTCCTGGAGAAGGCCATCGGCGACGGCGCCGACGCGGATCGTTGTGCACCGCTGTGCGACGCGCTGGCGCAC
>CAIUOO010000003.1 GCA_903900795.1 uncultured Gemmatimonadota bacterium
ACCACCAGGTGAGGAATTCTTCGTCCGAGTTGACCTTGCTCTGACTCCCCATGGGAATCGAGTGTCGCGCCTTGGTCAGCATGGTGTCCGCCGGCACCGGCGATCCCACCAACGCGAGCACCGCATCGTGTGGCGCCAGCACCCGCAGCTCGTCCTCGAGCGCGTCATACTCGGCGTCGCTCATGATGGGCTGCCCGCTGTAGTAGTAGGCGTGCTTCGCTTTGAGGATCAGATCGCGCAGAACGGGGATGCGGGCCATGAGGTCGGGACCGGGTGGTTGCTGATCACGTACCGGAATTCTACCGATGGATACTGACAGTCACCCATGATCCTCTCACCCCGGCGTCAAACCGGCGTTATGGCGTGCGCGCCGGGGAGAGATTGTCCGTGACGTGCGCCGTGTGTGGCGGCGGTCCCGATGTGCACAGCGACGGCGAAGGCTCGCCCGACGGCGCGCACCAGCGATTCACGACGCCGGCGGGGGATCGTCGCGATGAGCGCGATGGTGCCCGTTTCCGGGTCGTGGTGGGCGCTGAGTTGCTCGACGTCGTCACGCACGGATACGCGGGCGATCGCGGCTAGGTCTGCCTCGGTCTGTGCTTTTTCGGCGCCGCTCACAACGCATGGCAACACTACGTCCACGCGCAGCATGGTCGGCGTGGAATCCGGATGGAGCAGCACGCGCAGGCGATCGTCGGGGGCGCTCACGGTGCCGTTGTCTTCATCGAGATGGAAGACCAGCACAAGGCCGCGCTGATCTGCATCGATCCGGAAGGTGGCGCCGATGCCAGCCAGCACGCGCCGGGCGGCTGTCATGACTGGTTGTGACGGGAGCATCGGCTCCAGCACTGCTGCGGCAACGCCGGGTTGGATGACGCGGACGGGAGACGGCGCGGCAAAACCGGTGAGCACAGCCCCCGTGCGGAAGTCGAGATGCTGCGCCCGCCCGTGCGCGCCGCCCAGGTGCAGCAACTGCGCCGCCGCGCTGTCGCGGAGGTCGGTGCGTGCGAGTTGCCACGACTGTGTGGGGCTCCATGCCGGCGGCGTGACGAGCCGTGGCGCCCGTGCCGTGCTGCGGCGGTGTGCCGCGATGGTGAGACCGTGCGGATGCCGGCGCACCGTGAGCCACTCGCAGAGGCCAAGCGGGCCCATCTCCATATCCACGAGTACTGCTGCGCCGCCGTCGCGACGGTGGATGCCGTACAGCGCGAGCTGATTCCCAAGAGCCTCGATCGCGGCGGGGGCGATTGTGCTCACGGCAACGAGATGGGCATCAGCGATCGCGTACCGCACGTCGGGGCGCGCCGTGGCGGACTGTAGAAACGCGGCGGTGCCACCCGGTACGGCGGCGTCGAGCGCGTGGCGCGCGACCACGAGCGTCATCGCTTCGATCAGGACACTCATGCGGGACGCCCTCGCGGTGGTGTCCGATGGGAACCTAGGGAACATCGAGCGAGGCGCCTTGCTCCGCTCGGTCGAACCACGCCTCGACCCACTGGGGATCAACGGCTCTGGCCGACCGCGTCCACCTCATCGGATTCATCCCCGGATGATCAAGTGCCACGGTGTTCGCTCCCGCTCGAACATCGCTCGGTACGTGGTCATCGAACCACCAACCCCCGGCGATGCGATCGGATGGATCGATGGTGAACGCCGCGAACCCACTGATGTCGGTATCCTCCAGCCACCGGAACCGGCCGTAGATCCGCCCGTCCGAGCGGGAGAGGTCGTAGTAAATCCCCGTGGCGGAATGGTCGCCGAGATAGCAGTAGAGGACGATCGGGACGCCCCGAACGAGGCGGGCGTAGAAGTGCGAATGCTCTTGGTTCGAGGCCTCGCCGACCCAAGCTCCCAGCAGGTCGTTCCAGCCGCCGTCTGAACGCCCCTGCGTCGTGCGCGGTGCCGCCTCATCATCACGAGTGGGAACCCGGTCGGTGATTAGCTGCTCCACCATGGTACGGAGCTGCCGTAACTCCAACGTCACCTGTGTTTCGTGCACGACGGTCGACTCAGTCGTTCGATGTTCACGCAGAAACCGCAGCACGGGATTGTCTGGATCCCCGCTGTCTTCGGTGATCATCTGCTGGATTCCATCCTGAATACGGCGGGTCAGCAACCGCGCATCGGCGAGACCACGGTTTGCATAGAGAATCAGTCGCTGCGTTCGCAGGTCAAACGGGACTTCGTCCTCATGTTCCGCCAGCAACATGGTGTTGTTCCGAACGGCGTGTCGCACGCCGAGTTCGTAAAACACGTTGGGGTTGTGACCCGTCAGCACCGCGATCGCCAACTCCGAACCGACCAAATCACGTATCACCCCGCGTACGATCTCACCCGGTCGTGCCTCGCGGTCACCACGGATGCATTGAATGAATCCCGGTGGACGGCCATCGATCGTAATGGACTCGACGGCCTCACGGATGTGATTGTGGAGCGCGTCGAGTTCCTCCCGCGCCGTCGGATCCGTGAGCCCGTTCCCATAGGGCATGATCAGGAAGCACTTCATGTAAACCGGGTGAGCCTGCTGAGGGTTGAAAAGACGAAGGAGCGAACCGTTCGGGATAGTGGTTTCGAGGTCCAGCAGTGCCATATACGTCGCCAATCATGCGCTTTGTCACGAGCGAGGCGCTGGACATTGATCCCCTGTACGTCGAGCGCCCCGATCACGCTGTGGGGGGTCGGCGTGTAGTCGTTGGGGAAAGCGGAGATGCAGCCGGTGTGGAGTTGCATGGACTGGGAAAAGGGCAGGCCACAATATGGCGAGGCGAGGGCGTCGCGAATCGATTCGCTACGCCTATCCCGAGGAATTCCCTATCCGGGCCAGCCAGGTTTCTGCCGTTCCGGTGTCCGGATGCTCGGCCCCCAACACCCGCCGGCGAGCGTCGACGACCATCTCTCCAAGTTGCCGAGCACTGGTGACATCGCAAAGCGCGTGGAGGGTCTTCGAGAGATTGTGTTGAGACTTGAGTGTATCAGGGGCCCGATCCGACCGTAGTGCACCGTCACCGCTGCGGCCGCGACCGACACCTCCCAGAACGTGTTCGATGTCGCGTCAATGAATTCGAATCGGCGGGACTTCGGGATGCGGGGATACTCATGGGACACGCTGAGGAATGAGTTGGGGATCCAATGCCGCAGCAACGGTTGTGGCGACTACGCGTCGGCGACTTTAATCGTACGAGCTCTTCGTTAAACGTTCGTTAAACGTCAGCGGGCGGCCGTTCAGACCGCACGCTGCGAGACCATCCGTGAGATCCATGAGCAGCTACCAAGGCACGTATCGACTCGAGGATCGTATGTGCGCCACGCTCAAATCCGATGCCCGAGTCCAGCGCCGTGGCGTTGCGATATGAGAACTCCGCGATCGCGTCCGGCAGGTACTGCGCCAACGGCATGCGCGCGCCATCCACGAGGACGGGGAGAATCAGTTGGCCCGACTTCAGCGCGCGGGACAGCTCCGTAACAACGTGGTCTTCGGCATGGCGTTGAATCCGCTCGTGCAGGCTCTCGAGCCACCGTGGTCCGATGACCGCCAGTACGATGTCACTCGACTGCAGCGCCGCATCGGTGGCCGCGCGAAAGTCGAGACCGTAGGCAATCGTCTCGATGTCCAGAAAGACGGCGTCGGTGCCGAAGGCGGCACGGAGTCGGTCGACCAGCCGTCCCGTGATGGCCATCGAATCCTCACGGCGGTAACTGAGAAACACGCGAAGCTCCGCCCCGAATCCGGTGAGTGCCAACTCGCATTGGCTGCTCCAGTTTGGCACCGACGCCGCCAGCTTCTGTCGACCGGAGCGATCGATCGCGTGCGAGAACAGGTCGTGTCGATCCGCCCTCTTCGATGCTCCGACTTCCAGTCGGAAGCGAAAGCCACGGAGTAATCGTTCGCCGGCCGACGTCGAGGCTATTGCAAACAGGTCTGTTGCGTTGCTGCCGTCGTAAAAACGCTGTAGGTACTGGGTCATGCCCCAGACCAGCATCGATGCATGTCGACGGCTCGAATGCCCGCTCGGATCGCGCACGGCGATCCCACCGAGATACAGTCGTTGGCACTCGCGCATCCGCTCAGGCGGCAGAATAACGTCAGGACCGATGTCGGACTCGGTGACTCTCCCCGAAACGAAGTCCGCAAGAAAGGCGGGCTCGAGCGGTAAAATATCGAAGTAGCCTTCCACCTCGCCCATCCCATCGGTCAGCACCGCCAATAAATACGGATTGCGATCAAGCCATTCCAGATACTTATCCATCTCGATCGCCTCGCCGCCGTAGAATGGACGGGTCATGTCATTGGCCGCCCGCGCGAGCCCTTCGTCGCACGGGCACGTCAGTGTGACTACGCGTCGGTCGGGAAGCAGGTCATCGACTGGTAGATGCATTCGAGTCCTCGATTAGCTTCTGCCAGAGATGGAAGTCCTGCTGATACCAATGCCGAGCAATGGTCGCAATGCGCTCGTAGCCGGCCTGCGGAAAGAGAACGGCCATCACGCTGTTGTCCGTTCGGCTGTCTGCCCACACCTTGTGTGCGCCGCGGAGCACGGCGGTTCTCTCGATATCGGCGAGCAATGCTCGCGCAACGCCTGACCGCCGGGCTTCCGGATGTACCCCGATCCAGGAGATCCAGATCAGGAAATCGTCGAAGCGGCTGATCGAGAAGCCGACAACCTGATCATCGACTCGCGCAACCGCGACGGAGTGAGGATCCTCCTGCATCGACGCCAAGAGGTGGTCCGCCGAGTATTTGGCGATCTCACTCTGTCGCGCCAATTGGTTGTAGTACGTCAACGGTTCCACGATGTCGCGAACCAACGTCGCAACCATCTCGGCTTCCGTTTCGCGCATCGGCGCGATGTGTACTTCGTGAACTGATTCCATAGCACTCCCGTGTCCGGTCTCTCGTCGTTGTAGGCTCGCAGCCACGCCATGCCAGCCTCCTGCACCTCGAAAATGCTAGCAAAGAGCGACTGCGCCAGCCAGCTTCGCAGCGCACCCGACGGGAGTCGCTCTGTTTACGTGCTCGCGTCGCGCGTCCGAATCTTCCGGATCCATGTCATGCTCCATGCATGTGCCAATGGCCAAAGCGCGATGAGCAAGAGCGCGTAGTGGGTCCCTTTGAGGGCACGTATTAATCGAAACCGATAGAAGATGTCTATCAGCATCAGGCCCGGTAGCAAGACAAGAACGACAAGACCGAGCAGCACGCTGACCGCCGCACCAGTGACGCCACTCGGCCACGTGCTCTTGGCGAAGAACAGCAGCAATGGCATGATCAGAAAGGCTCCGACTACGGTCACGCGAAAGAGTGCGCCAGCGCGTTCGCGGCGCCACGCGACAAACCATGTCACCCATGCCAGTTCCGCGACCTCGCGCTGACGTCTGATCGTATCGGCTCTCGCCATACGCCGAGCACGTTCCGCCTCCTCGTCCGCCTCTCGTCGTCGCCGCGCTGCATCAGCGTCGGCCTCACGACGACGACGCACGGCGTCGGCCTCACGACGTGCAACGTCGGCCGCTTCCTCCCGACGACGACGTTCGGCGGCTGCCTCGAGCTCCCTGCGGCGGCGCTCGGCGTCGGCCGCTTCCTCCCGACGGCGGCGCGCCTCTTGTTCTTGGCGTCGTCTTTCATGCCATTCGTCGCTCACATTGCGGCTCGCCCAGTTCCGAAGCACGAGTGCGCGCGCAGGGCCGATTCCCGGAACATTCTCGAGTCGCCTCGAGGGTTCCGGACGCTGCATATCCTCCCAGATATCATCCGCTGTCAAGAACCCATTGTGGCGAAGTGTGGACAATATGCCATCGCCAATTTGAGGAAGCGTGGGGATCGGGAGCGGCCGAGGAGGCATGCTACGTCACTCGCGATTCGCGGTGAATCGCCGTGCTGCTTCGATCATCTTGATTCCGAACGACCGGCGCGGCACGAAGCGCCCGTCCATAACGTCCACGTGAATCCAGTCGACGCTGACTACGGCGGCGGCAATGCAAACGGTCATGGAACCGGGTGAAGCCGAAGGGTGAACGGCGTATCGACGGGCGCGCGCCCGTCACTGATGTACAGCGTTATTGCGGTGGTCGCGGCGAGGAGACTACCGGCCGGTGGCGTGGTGGCGAGTACAGTACCGGCTGGGCTGCTGTTGGCGCGGAACTTCATCTCGCCCACCAGG
>CAIUOO010000004.1 GCA_903900795.1 uncultured Gemmatimonadota bacterium
CGCGCTGTCGCGAACCGCGCTGTCGCGAACCGCGCTGTCGCCCTCAGGCATCAGCATACCGCGCGACACCTGATTGTTGGCCACCAGCTCGTTCATGAGCCGTTGCACGTCCTCCGGCGACTGCCCCTGCGTGTGGTGTAGCAGCATATCGCGGCGGAAGTGCGGATAGCCAGCTAAGAGCTCGTCCGAGCCCTCGCCGGTGAGTACCACCTTGCGGCCGTCGGCGCGCACAGCGCGGCTCAGCATGTACTTCGCCACGGTGTGCGCGTTTTTGCAGGGGAGTTCCGCTTGAATTACGGCGGCGCGGAAGTTGTCCGCGAGGTCATGCTGGTGCGCCGTGACTGGCCGATACTCGGCGCCGGCGCGCTTCGCCATCTCCTCGGCCATCACGCTCTCGTCGTAGGCACCCGCTTCAAAGGTCAGCGTATACGCCCGCACCGGGCCGACGTGATGTAATGACGCGAGACCGAGAATGGCGCACGAGTCAATGCCACCGCTCAGGTAGCAGCCCACGGGCACGTCGGCGCGCAGGCGCGTCTTCACAGACTCCTCGAGCACGGCGCGGAAGCCGTCGATGTACTCCCGGTCGGTTCTGGGCGCCGGCGCCGCATCGTCGCGCGGATAGTTCACATCCCAGTACTGCTGCAGCCGGAAGCCCTCGGGCGTGGCGCGCATGAAGTGCCCCGGCGGGACGTTATACACGCCCTTGAACAGCGTGCGCTCGGCCGGAATGAGAAAGGCACCGGCGAACAGCGACTCGTAACTCCACGCCGCTTCCACGCCCATGGCGAACAGTGCTTTGGCCTCCGAGGCGAAGTAGAGCGCGCCGTCCTGCTCGGCGTAGAACAGCGGCTTCACGCCAAAGCGGTCGCGCGCGGCAAAGAGGCGCTGGTTGCGCGAGTCCCAGATGATGAACGCGAACTCGCCACGCAGCTGATGCACGCATTCGGGGCCGAGCTCCTCATAGAGGTGCAGCGCAACCTCGCTGTCCGACTTGGTGCGGAAGCGGTGCCCGCGTGCCTCCAGTCCGGCGCGAATGCGCTCAAAATCGTAGAACTCGCCGTTGTGCACGATCACCAGCGATCCGTCCTCATTGGCGATCGGCTGGTCACCGGTGGAGAGGTCGATGATTGAAAGCCGCGCGTGGCCGAGCCCCACCCGACCGTCGGGCGAAATCCAGTGCTGGCGCCCGTCAGGCCCACGGTGGTCCAGCGCAGCGGTGCCCGCGGACATGGTGTCGCTCGCGACGTCGGACCGGCGTGAGAAGACTGCAGTGATTCCGCACATTGCGATGATGCCTGGGGCGATAGTGGAGGGCGAATCGGAACGAGTGGAAGGACGCCGCGAGTCGAGTCTTCATGCGTTCCTTGTCGGCACCAACGGTCCACACCGCAGAACAGCGGACGCGCGACGCTCGCGTGAGCACGATCGGGATGAAGTCTATCGGTGAATGGAGTCCGGCGGCCTCGAACTCGTCGGCCATCACCATGGCCCCTGCCGCATGCAGGGCTTTCGTGGCCATGCATGCGGCAGGGGCCCAGCGATCACCGGGCCGAACGCATCGCCGGAGAGATACCTTGCAAAAGTACAGCGCGACGGACGCGCCGCGCAGCCGCGGCTCCACCACGTCTTGGATGGGACTGTAGACCGTGCCATCGTAAGCACACGTGCACGCGGTCAGGACGGCAAACAGTACGGTATCGGTGGCCACGTTACCCTTGGCCTGCTGTAATCCCGGGGCAGTTCAATCGACGATCACGACGTGCGCGTTGGGCGATTCGTCCAGCAGCGTGTCGACGAACGCCATCGACACGGCCCCCGCGCCCATCACGAGATAATCGGTGTCAAAAATCGGTGTCAACAATTGGTGGCAGCACAGGAGCAATCCGGTCACCTGGCGGTCTATTTCGTCACCAATCGCTGCCACGGGATCACCCCCGCCTCGCTAGGGAAACTCTGCAAAGAAGCGTGCGTTTCCGCGCGTATTTCGTAATATTGGCGCCGCGGCATCGACCCTTTCTTGGCCCCGTGTGGAGCCTGACATGAGCGAGCAGCGGACCCTGGCGAGCGTGGCGTACGACACCACGCGCAAGGTGACCCGGCGTGGGCGGTTTCTGCAGGAGATGGACCGCGCGATTCCGTGGGCGACGCTCCGCGCACTCGTGGAGCCGCACTACACCAAGCCCGGACGCGGGCGTCGGCCGATGCCGCTCGAGATGATGCTCCGCATCTACTTCCTACAGCAGTGGTGCGATTTGTCCGATCCGCAGGCCGAGGACAGGCTCTAGGACAGCGAGTCCATGCGGCGCTTCGCGCGCGTGGCAACACACGTGCGCGCTGTGCGTCAGTACGGGGCGCCGCAACCGTCAGGCGTTCGGCGCTCGCAACGGGTACAGCGACGTACACACACCTCGAGGGTAATGCCGTGTCGAGATCTGGTTCACCTCAGCACTGTCCGAAGTGCGGGAGCGGAACGGGTGACACGAGAAACTGACCCCTTGGCGACATGAGGAATTGACCCCTTCCGCCGATTCCACCACCTTGCCAGTCGTCGTCCACCATCCACCCCACGACAGACCTATCTATTGGCTGGACGCGCGACTCTTGCCTGGGGAGAGTCCGGCCTCGTACGTTTTGCGCGTGTTCCTCCTGGTGGCTCGAGTGACCTGCGTCATCGGTCTGGTGAGCAGTCTCTCGTTGCTGTCGCGTTACCGGAGCGCAGATGCGGCGTAACGCGGGTTCGGCATAGCGGCCGAACCCACGCGGGTCGGTCGCGGTGCGTGCACCCGGAACCTTTCACTGCGGTCAAACTCCACACGAGGCCTTTGAGGCACGCCATGCGCTCATTCGGTAATGCGCCCTCGGTGATGTGCCTGCTGATGGGTGTCGCGCTGCTCTCGCCAACGCACGCCGTTGCCGCGCAAACGCCCGTCACGGCACGGGTCGTGGGCCAGGTGTACGACAGCATCGCCGCTGCCCCGCTCCCCAATGCGTTGGTGAGGCTCTTTCGCCCCGATGATCCGTCGGTGGGAATCAACGCGCGCACCGATGAGCGGGGGCTGTTTGACGTACCGGACGTACCGGGTGGCGTGTGGGTGGCATCGTTTGCCCACGCCCGCCTGGATTCGTTGCGCCTCGAGGCGCCCCTGGCCCGTATGGCGATCGTGGAGAGCGGCACCATTCCGCTCACCTTGGCCATCGCGAGTGCGTCGTCGGTGGCGCGTATGCTCTGCCCCACGGGCAGCGACAGCGCCGTGACGTTGGTTGGCGAAGTGCGTTCGGCGGGAGATAAGTCTCCAGTGGCCGGCGCCACGGTGTCGGTGGAGTGGCCGGAATGGGTCTTCGCCAAGAAGTCTACGGTGCGCGAAGAGGTGCGACGCACGGCGCGCACCGATCGTGAGGGGCGTTATGTGCTGTGCGGCGCCGCGCGAGGTACCATGGTGACGGCGCGGGCGTGGCAGGCGAGTGACTCCACGGGACAGATCGAGTTCGACATGCCAGAATCAGCGTATGCCGTGCTCGATTTGTTCGTTGACCGGCGCGCGTCTGCTGCCATGCTCCCCACCGATAGTGGAGCCCCCGCCCCCGCCTCCGCGCGTGCAGGCGCCGTTGTGGTTCGCGGTACCGTGCAATCGGGCCCCGCGGGCGCTCTGCCCGACGCCACCGTGCGCGTGATTGGCAGCGGAGCCGCGGTGCGTACCGATTCCACGGGAGCGTTTTACATAGTCGATGCGGCGGGCGGTACACAAAGCGTCGAGGCGCGTGCCATTGGCTACGAGCCGGAGCGACGGGCCGTGCAACTGGAGCCCGGCGTGCCGCTGGAGCTTTCCTTCAGGCTCAACAAGCGCAGTGTGCTGCTTGATACGGTGCGCGTGGTTGTCGGCCAGTCGTTGCCCAACGACGTACGTTCGCTGGAGCGCCGTTGGCGGCAAGGGCAGGGCATGTTCCTCGATGGCGCCACCGTGCGCGAGCGCACCAGCACGATGGTCACCAATGCGCTCACGGGCCTGCCCGGAATCCGGGTCGTGTCCGGCCAAGGATGGGGGAACAACATCGTTGGTCGCAACTTCGTGGGCCTGGAATGTCGCGCGACGCTGTTCCTCGATGGCTACCTCCTGTCCAGTCCGGGACGGTACCCCGCAACGCTCGACGAGATGGTCTTGCCTGACGAAGTGGCGGTCCTCGAGGTGTATGGACGGTCGTCCACGGTACCGGCCGAGTATCTCACGATAGACGGCTGCGGCGTGGTTGCGGTATGGACCAAACGGGGGTTGGGGAACGTGCCGGTGTTTGGCCCGCCAAAGCAAAGGTAGATCGGGTGAAGCGCGGCGGGCCCGCCGACGCGTTCGTGCGCCTCACGCGAGGTGCGGATCCGGAGGTGGGTGAGGATCCGGTCGATCACCGACGCCTGGGTGATGAACGCGACGACCCGCATGATCCCACGGCAGATCCGGCACGTCAGCGGGTCGACTTCGAACATCTGCTGTCGGAGGCGATCGTACTCGGGCACCCGAAGGGGCCCTCCCACACGGCGGAGCACGGCGCGGCGGAACGCCTCGAAGGCGCGCGGCGTGTTCTTCGCGAGGCCACGGTACCGCACCTTCGCGAAGCCCCAGAGCTGCTTCACGATGCGAAAGGCGTGCTCACCACGCGCCCGCGTCCGCGAGCGGGTCGCGTTGATCCGATCCCCGTGGGCGGTGCGTTTGCCGCTCTTGTTCACGCGATAGTGGCCACCGCTGGCTTCCCAATGGAGCTGGTGCTCGGTTTTGCAGTACGCCTTGTCGCCGAAGAGCGTCGTCTCGCTGCCGCGCACCAAGTGCGGGAGCTGACTGATATCGGCCACCGCCGCGTCGGTCGTCGTGAGCGAGTGCACCACGCCGCGCGTATCGGTGCCGACATGAATCTTCATGCCGACGTACCACTGCTGGCCTTTGCGCGTCTGCTTCATCTCGGGATCGCGCGCCTGCGTCGCATTCTTCGTCGAGCTGGGCGCAGCAATGATCGTCGCGTCGACAATCGTGCCCGCTTTCAGCAGCAGCCGCTTCTCGGTGAGCAG
>CAIUOO010000005.1 GCA_903900795.1 uncultured Gemmatimonadota bacterium
CCAAGGGCGCGGACCCGCTGCTCTGGCAGCACCTCTTCTGGGTGTTCGGTCACCCCGAGGTGTACATTCTGATTCTGCCGGCCTTCGGCCTCGTGTCCGAAGTGCTGCCGACGTTCTCGCGCAAGCCGTTGTTCGGGTATCCCGTCATGGTGTACTCGGGCATCCTGATCGGCTTCCTCGGCTTCGGCGTGTGGGCGCACCATATGTTCTCGGTGGGCATGGGCCCGATCGCGGACGCGGTGTTCTCGCTCACCACCATGCTGATCGCCATCCCGACCGGCGTGAAGATCTTCAATTGGATGGCCACCATGTGGGGCGGCCAGATCAAGTTCACGGTCGCCATGAAGTTCGCGGTCGCGCTGGTGGGCATGTTTACGGTAGGCGGGATCTCCGGCGTGATGCACTCGTCGCCCCCGGCCGATCTTCAGCAGACGGACACGTATTTCGTCGTGGCGCATTTCCATTACGTGCTCTTCGGCGGATCGGTGTTCGGTCTGTTCGCCGGTATGTACTATTACTTCCCGAAGTTCACCGGCCGGTTCCTCTCTGAGAAGCTGGGCAACTGGCACTTCTGGATCTCGTTCGTCGGCATGAACCTCACGTTCTTCCCGATGCACTTCAGCGGCCTGCTCGGCATGCCGCGCCGCATCTACCAGTACGATGCGGGGCAGGGTTTCGACCTGTTCAACGCGATGTCGTCAGGGGGCACGCTCATCCTGATGATCGGCACGCTGTTCGGCCTCATCAACGTCTGGAAGAGCTGGAAGGGCGGGACGCCGTCGTCGAGCAACCCGTGGGGGGCCGCGACGCTGGAGTGGACGATTCCGTCGCCGCCGCCCGACTACAACTTTGCCGACCTGCCGCAGGTGAAGTCACGCTACCCGCTGTGGAACATGAAGGGCGGCGAGAAGCTCGTGCACGAGACGACCTACGAAGAAGAGAGGGGCCGGCACATTCCCACGTCGCAGGAACTCGGTATCGTCATGCCGAATCCGTCGATCTGGCCGCTGGTTACGGCCTTCGGGTTGATCGTGATGTTCGGCGGGCTCCTGTTCATGGACGCGAGTGTGCCGACGGCGGTCGCGGTGATGCTGGCTGGCACGGCGCTCTGGATCGGCTCGCTCTACAACTGGCTGCTCACGCCGCTCGAGGATCACCACTAAATGACCGTCACTACGGCTCCTACGACCGCCGCGCACGGCGACGGTCACGGCGACGGCCACGCGCACGGCGGCGGCCATTACACCTCGTTGGGACTCGACAACCGCAAAGTGGCCATTTGGACCTTCATCGGTTCCGAATGCATGCTCTTCGCCTCGTTGATCTCGACCTACTTGATCTACAAGGGCAAGAGCCCAGAAGGCCCGTTTCCACATGACGCGTGGACGAGCCCGACCACGGGCGAAGTGTTCAAGCCGATCCTGAACATTCCGGTCACCTCGGCGTCGACGTTCGTCCTGCTGATGTCGTCGCTGGCGATGGTGCTCGCGCTGGCCGCGGTGCAGAACCGCGACCTGCCGAAGTACACGGCGTGGGATCGTATCCTCGGTTCGTCGAAGATCTGGCTGTGGGCCACGTGCCTGCTCGGCATCACGTTCCTCGCCTGTCAGGCGTATGAATTCACGTCGTTCGTGCACGAAGGGCTCACGATGCGGACGAACCTGTTCGGCTCGAGCTTCTTCACGCTGACCGGATTCCACGGCGCGCACGTGACCGCCGGCGTGTTGTGGCTGTTTACGTTGCTGGCCATCGATTACAAGCGTGGTCTCAAGCCGTCGGATGCCCTGCTCGTTGACATCTGTGCGCTGTACTGGCACTTCGTCGACGTGGTGTGGATCGCGATCTTCACGCTCATCTACCTGATCAAGTGAGGCGGTGATGGCTGACCATTCTGCGGCGGCGGGACACGCCCACGACGAAGCGCACCACCCGACTTGGACGACGTACTGGAAGATCGCCGTGATTCTCACGGTGATCACCGCCGTCGAAGTCTCCGCGTATTACATCCCGGCGTGGGAGAACAGCTGGGTCTACGTCCCCAGCATGCTGATCATGTCGGCGGTGAAGTTCTACATCGTCGTGATGTATTACATGCACCTCAAGTACGATCACAAGCTGTTCCGTTCGCTGTTCACGGGCCCGCTCATTGTCGCGTCGCTGACGCTCATCGGCCTGCTGTTTCTGTTCTCCAAGCTGGTGCTGCGACTCGGTCTGCTCAGCTAACCGCTGCGTCAGCTCACCGCTGCGTCGCCGATCGCGAGAACCCGTGGCCAGTCGTCAGCGTTCAGCTGATGACTGGCCATGTTCCGTTCTCCCTTGCCCGCATGGCGCGTTCGCTGCCGTGTAAATTTCCGATATGATCGCGCTCTTGCTGCACCCCGCCGCCCAGCTCAGCTGGTCGAAGTTCACGGTTCACCCGAGTACCGCCATCGGCATTGCTGCGATCGGGGCGGCTTACCTGTGGCGTGTGCGTCAGGGGCCGTCGCCCATCGACCGGGTGCCCGTTACGGTGACGGACCTCGCGCAGGCCACCAGCGCCCAGCTCGACGCGGCCGCCGCGCCGCCGGGGCCCACCTCGGCGCAGCGTGTCAGCTTCTTCACGTCGCTGCTGCTGCTGTTTCTGACACTGAACGGGCCGCTGCATGACCTGAGCGACTACTACCTGTTCAGCGGTCACATGGTGCAGCACCTGATCCTCACGCTCATCGTTCCACCCCTGATGATCATCGGCACGCCGGGGTGGATGCTGCGTCCGCTCCTGCGCAAGCCCGCGGCGTTCGCGGTGGCGCGCAGGGGCACGACGATCGCGGCCTGCTTCGTCATCTTCAATGTGGTGCTGTCGTTCTGGCACCTGCCGCCGATGTACAATCTGGCGCTGGCGAACCACCCGATTCACATCGTGCAACACCTGATGTTCATCGCGGCGTCGGTGCTGATGTGGTGGCCGCTCACCTCGCCGCTGCCCGAGCTGCCGCGCGCGCCGTACCCGGTGCAGATGCTGTACTGTTTCGTGATGGTCATCCCGATGTCGGTCATCTCGATCTATATCGCGATGGCGGACACGTTGCTGTACCCCGCGTATGCCGTCGCTCCGCGCATCCTGGGGATTACGCCCATGATGGATCAGCAATACGGTGGTTTGATCATGTGGATTCCGGGTGGTGTCTTTTTCTATGCGGTGATGACGGTGGTATTCTTCAAGTGGTCGCAGCGTGGCGAAGATGATCAGGCCAGCGCGCAGGTGGGGTGGGTCCCGTCACCGGACGCGCTGACCTGATGGCCGGCAAAAAGCCGGTTGCCCGACGTCACGTCGGCAAGGACGCTCCCAAGGTCGCCCCCAAGAAAAACGCGGCCGCCGCCGAGAAGAAGTTCGGCAAGGCGGCGCGTCAGGCGGCGGAGAAGGGCGGCAAGAAGCCGGGCGCCTGGCGCGACGCCGAGCAGCCACGGGTGTCGCATGCGGCCGCACCGATTCCGGCCGAAGCACTGGGCACGGTCGCCGTGAGCGTGGCACGCATGATCGACGCGTCGCCCAGTGAAATCTTCCGCGCCTTCAACGATCCGACGCGCCGGCAGTGGGGCGGGGCGTTCGGGTACAAGGTGATGAACGCCGTGGCACCGCGCTTCCTGCGCCTGATGCTGCACGACGGCACGCTGGTGAGCGTGTCGATCAGCCGCAAAGGCAACGCGCGCTGCGCCGTGGAGCTCGAACACTCACGGTTGGCCAACGTCGCCGCCGGCGAGAAGATGAAAGCGGAATGGCGAGAGGGGCTGAGTCGGATGGCGGAGCAACTAGACGAGCTGTTTTAACTGATGAACGGCGCTAAGAGTGAACGGCGCTAAAAGTGAGGGGCGCTAAGAGTGAACGGCGCCAAAAGTGAGGGGCGGTAAGGTAAGGAGCGCGAAGAATGAACGGCGGGAAACGCGAACGGCGGGAAACGCGAACGGCGGGCGGGACCTATCCGGGTTTTTGTGTGCGAGGCGTGAACTAGCGTTGGGGGTGGGTGGGGCGCTCGAGTTCCGCATACACGTAGGTGCGGGCCTTCTCGAGATTGTCCACGCTCTTCACCGCATGGATGTCGTGGGTTTCCGAAAGGACATCGCGGATCGACGACGACCACTCACTGTCGAGAAAATCGGGCAACTTCACGAGCGCGTCGTGATCGGCCAATATCCCGACCGTCTGCTTTGTGAACAGCGTCCCATCGAACCCTTCGCAGTCGCAAACGATCAAGGCCCGCGAGCCGAGATCCAAGGACGCCCGCGTTTCGGGGGAACAGAATTCGTCGGTTACGACACGGCTGGAAACGCCGTTGCGTTCAGCCATGGCCCGATAAAGCGCAGTGGCCTCGGCATTGGTATCGAACGCATACACCGTCGCGCCGCTGATCCGCATCGCCAATCCGATGGCGTAATACCCCTCGGCGCACCCGATATCCATGATCATTGTCGGCCACCGGGTCGAAAATCTGACTGGAGATCCATTTCAACGGCCTGATCATGGTTATCCCCATGAGCTGCGAAAACTCCAACAGGAAGTCGTGGTGGGATTCACCGGCTGCGGATGAGGCGACGGTAGAGTGCCCCAGCAGCCTCTCGCAGGAAGCGATGGGCTGGCGTTCGCGGTCGCCATCCCCGCCACGCGGTCTGGTCGAGCGCCGCGAAGAACAGCGAACGATACGGGTGTGCGTTCCCATACAGCCATGGCTTCGCCCCGGACGTGAAGTGCACAATCCGCGGCTCAAAGCGGCAGGCGGACAGCGACGTCAGATCGAACGGACTGTCCTGCCAGGTCGGATATCGGAAGATGTGCGATCCCTGGTTCCACGACAGCGACAGCGGACGCCAGCGCTGATAGAGCACCACGTTGAGGGCATATTGATCGGCAAACATGACATGCTGACGGTTTCGACTGAGAATATCCAAGGCGCCCTGCGTGATGTCGGCGGCCCGCCAATGGTCCAGATTCATGACCATCACGCCGCTGTTGAAATACGGCGCATCCGGCGCCATGCCCACGTCGCGGTAGTTGGGAATGGCGAGGTGAACGCTCAGGTATTCTCGGCAACGGGCATAGTTGGGAAGCGTGGCAGCACAATCGACCCAGGGGCAACCCAAATCGGGCACGGCGAGGCAAGCCGCGTCACCCATCGGCTCGGCCCACAGTGCCGCCAGGTCTTCGAGTACCAGCAGGTCGGAGTCGAGGTAGATCACCTTGCCCAGTTCCGCCGGGAGCAGGCGCGGCGCGAAGAGCCTCGCATAGGCGGCAGGCGTCAGGTGGTCGGAGACCGGTAGGTTTTTGAGAGCGAGAGGATCGACGGAATGCCAGTGGACCGTGAGTCGCTCGTCGCGCCACGACTCACGAAGACGTGCCCGTCCCGCCGCACCGATCCCAACGTCGATGACATGGAGATCGAGCCTCACTCCCGGACCGAGCGTCTGCAGCACGGAACAGATCGTGACGGCCAACGGCATAGCGAAGGCGTAATCGCTGGCAACGACAACACTCGCTGTTCCC
>CAIUOO010000006.1 GCA_903900795.1 uncultured Gemmatimonadota bacterium
ATGCACGCGCTCGGGGTGCAGGTGTACGTCGCCTCGAATGCCGCCGGGGGCGTGCGGCGCACGTTCAACCCGGGCGATCTCATGGTGATCTCCGATCACATGAATTTAATGTTCCGGAATCCGTTGTTCGGCGCGGTCGAGCCGGGTGACGAGCGCTTTCCGGATATGTCCGACCCGTACGACACGGCGCTCCGCGCACTCTTGCACGCGTCGGGGCGGACCGTGGGCGTGGCGCTGCAGGATGGCGTGTACGCGGGACTGCTGGGGCCCACGTACGAAACGCCGGCCGAAGTGCGCATGCTGGAACGACTCGGCGTGGATGCCGTCGGGATGTCGACGGTGCCCGAAGTGATTGTCGCGCGCGCGCTGGGCATGCGCGTGGCGGCCGTCTCCTGCATTACGAACAAGGCGGCCGGTCTTTCCTCCGAGAAGCTCAATCACGCGGAGGTGATGGAAGCCGGGCGCGCCGTGGCCGACCGCTTCGAGGCGCTCGTCACGGAGTTCGTGCGGCGCCTGCCGTAGCGCACGCTACGGCGTCAGCGTTTGGCGGGGGTACGCGGCAGCCCCGCAAGGCGCGTCTTAAACGACTGAAACGCGCGCGTGTCCCGGGTAAGCGACTTGAGTACGACCGGATCGATCTTCCGGATCTCGACTTCGGTGTTGGCCACCCGACTCTCTTCGACAGGGTGTGATGCGAAGAAGGCGTCCACGCTGCTCGGATTGCGTTCGCGTTCGGCGATCAGAATGCCGAACATGCTGGGCATGCCACGCGGGTCGATGCCGGCGCGGGTTACGTACGTCACGCCCGCCTTGTCGGCGGAGGCTTCGTCGTCGCGGCTGAATTTGGCGAACCCCGCCTGCGCGCCGACCTGCACGACGGCGCCAGCGACGCCCTGACAGGCGGATGGTACGAAGAGGCACAACCCGGTCAGGCCGATATTGGCGCGTTGGGCCTTTGCCATCTGCTGCATGCTGTGACGCAACGTCACGTGGGCGATCTCGTGCCCCAGCACGCCCGCGAGCTCGGACATGTTGGTGCTCTTCTCGATGAGACCGCGGTACACGTAGATGTGGCCCCCCGGTACCGCGAAGGCGTTGATTTCGGGCTGGTCGACGACATTGAAGTGCCACGTGAGACTCCGGTCGTCGGAGACCCGGGCGATGGAGTCGCCGAGCACGTTGATGTAGCGCACGATGTCCGGGTCCCGAATGATGGGCAGTTCGCGCTCGACCTGCTGCGCGTAATCGTTGCCCATCGCCACCTCCTCCGGCGTGGCTGGCACGCAGGCCGCGGCCGCGACCGTGAAGGCGGCGGCGAGGCCGAGGATGACGCGCTTGCGGTTCCCCCGCTGGTCGTTCAGTTGTGTATTCTCACGCATGGCTGTCGGCTGTCTCAAGTTCTGGCCTGTCCTGAAGGTGCTTCCGGTCTGCAGCACGGCGTGCCCCGTGCCAACCCCAGAGGCATACCCCACTCGCACCCGTTTGCACCCGTGAAGCTACTGACTCTGGCTCGTGACCTACAGCGCCGCAAAGCGCGTGAGCGGCAGCACCGATTCGTGGCCGAAGGCGTGCGCACCGTTGAGGCGCTGTTAGCGTCCGGCTTGCCGGTCGACGGGCTGCTGGTCACGTCGGCGCTGCGTGAACAGGCCCGAGGTGGGGCGCTGGTGGCGGCGGCCGAGAGACGCGGGATCGCGGTGTCGGACGTGAGCGACGCGGAGCTGGAGAGCGCCGCCGACACCTACACTCCGCAGGGCGTGCTGGCGGTGGCGCCGATCCCGGAGCGGTCCCTGCGGGCCCCCGAAGGCCCCTGCAGTCGATTGCTGGTGTTGGATGGCCTGCAGGACCCGGGAAACGTGGGAACGGTCATCCGGACGGCCGCCGCACTCGGCGTGACCGCCACGGTGGCTTTGCCCGGAACCGTTGACCTGTGGAACGCCAAAGTCGTCCGTAGCACGATGGGCGCCCTTTTCGTGCACCCGGCGGTACCGATGTCGTGGGAGGCGTTCGCGGCGTTTACCGCGACGCATGCCTTGCCCGTGTGGGCGGCGGACACCGACGGGGTCCCTCTCGATCAGGTCACGACGGCCTCCCTGCCGGCGCATCTCGCGCTGGTGGTGAGCAACGAAGGGTCCGGATTGTCGGCGCAGGTTTCGGCGGCGGTCACGTCGCGGGTCGCCATTCGGATGACGCCCGGGATCGAGTCGCTGAACGTGGCCGTTGCCGCAGGGATCCTGCTGCATGCGCTGCGCGTCGGCTAACCGCGGCATCGTCGCCGTTTCGCTGTTGTCGTTTCGCTGTCGTCGTTTCGCCTTCGCCCCACACCGTGCTGCCACTCACTACTGATTTCATCACCCTCGTCCTGCTGCCGGTGTTCGTGCTTGGCGCGTCGATCGGGTCGTTCCTGAACGTCTGCATCTCGCGCTGGCCGGCGGAGCTCAGTGTCGTGCGCCCACGGTCGCGCTGCCCGGCCTGCGAGCGGGCGATTGCGTGGCACGAGAACATTCCCCTCGTCAGTTGGCTGCTGCTGAGGGGCAAATGCCGCGGGTGCAGTCTCCCCATTTCGATTCAGTATCCGGCGGTCGAGCTGATGGTCGCGCTGGGATGGGTGGCCAGCTTCGTGTTCTTCGGGCTGACGTTCGAGGCGCTGCGGGTGGCGGTGTTCGGCACGGTCCTGCTCGGCATCGCGGTAACCGATGCGATGACCTATCTGATTCCCGACGGCTTCACGATCAGCGGGCTGGTGATGGTGTCTGGGGCCGCCATCGCCAACTTCTTCATCGGCGAGCCATCGCACTTCGCGTCGCCGTGGGCGGCGTTCATCGGCGCGTGCGCCGGCGCCGGTGCGATTACGATCATCGGCTGGCTGGCTGAAGTGATCATGAAGCGCGAGGCGATGGGGTTCGGCGACACGACGCTGATGGCTGTGGTCGGTGCGGCGCTCGGGGCCGAGCGTGCGCTGCTCACCATCATCGCGGGCGCCTTTGTGGGAGCGGTGGTCTTCCTGCTGATCGTGGCCCCGATCGTGCAGTGGCGTACGCGCGGCACCGATGCGGAATTCGAGTTCCCCGACGTGCCGTTCGGGGTATTCCTTGCGCCTGCCGCCATGCTGGTCTTGCTTTGGGGAGAGCCCCTTATCGCGTGGTATCTGCAGCGCGCGTTCCCGACCTGATACCGATTCTGATGCGAGCCATCCGTTCCGCTTCGACTCGTCGCCGAGCCTGTCTGCTCGGCGCCTGCGTTTCGCTCACGACGCTCGTCGCCTGCGGCGACACGCGGTCGAAGGGGGAAGGGCCGTACGCCGAGCTCGTGGCGGAGTTCGTGCCGAAGATCGAGCAGGAAACGGGACTGCCGTTCAAGACGCCTCCGAAGATCGAGTCGCGTACGCGCGATGACGTCGGGAAGTTCGTGCGGCAGCAGCTCGAGAGTGAGCGCGCACGCACGCAGCTCGCCGGTCAGGAGTCGGCGTACAAGCTGTTCGGCTCGATCCCCGACACCATGAATCTGCTGGCGTTGCTGCAGAAGCTGCTCGAGGAACAGATCGTGGGCTACTACGATCCGGCGACCAAGGTGCTGTACGTGGTGGACGGCGCCGCGCCGGCGCTGCTGCGTCAGACGGTGTCGCACGAGCTCGTGCACGCACTGCAGGATCAGTACGTGAACATCGACTCGGTGCAGGCGCAGGTGGACAACGCCGACCGGCAGTCTGCGGCGCAATCGGTGCTGGAAGGGCAGGCGGTGTTCCTGCAGCTGCGCATGGATCCGAATGCGGGCCCGATGCTGAAGATGCCCGGCGGCTGGGATCGTATTCGTGACGCGATGAAGGACGCGCAGACGGGGATGCCGGTCTTCTCCGCCGCGCCGCGTTCGGTGCGCGAAGGGTTGCTGTTCCCGTATCTCGGCGGTGCGGATTTCGTGCGGCGTTTCATCCAGAAGCGCCCGGAGAAGGAGTTGCTGCGGGACCTGCCGATCTCCACCAAACAGATCCTGAACGATGCGGCGTATTTCACCGACAGCACGGCCGCGCGTGACATGCCGGTCACCGTCACGTTGCCGGCGCCGCGCACGGGCACGGTGGTGTACAGCAACAGCTTCGGCGAGTTCGAAACACGGTTGCTGCTGGTGCAGCATCTCAAGGACGAAGCGCTGGCCCGTCGTGGTGCCAGTGGCGGCGATGGCGACACGTTCGCGGTCGTCCGCACGGCGAGTGGCGATGCGATCGTGTGGGCGACGGCGTGGGACTCCGCCGTGGACGCGGCCGACTTTCTCGACCTCATGGGTGACGCGGCGCGTCGCCGGTACGAATTGGCACGCCTCGAGTTTCCGGGTGGCGCGACCACGCGTCAGTACGATGTGCCGGCCAAGGGCACACGCCCGGCGCGCACGGTTACGCTCACGTTGGAACAGGTGAGCGGCCAGCCCGTAGTGATCTACATGGACACCCCTGCAAAGATCGGCACCGCGCTGATCGACCTGGCCGGCATCACCGTCGCCCGCTAACCGCATGGCGATCGAGCCGGTCGGGGCCCCCGCTGCCGTGTCGGCGCCAATACCGGCCGCGCTGCAGATCACGCCCGACGACGAACTCAAGCGCGTCCGGCTGGTGAAGATGCAGCGTGTCGCCACGCTGATGCTGGTGGCGGTCGCGCTACTGTTCGTGGTGACCCGCTGGCTCGAGTCGGCGTATCCGTGGCTGGGGTTCGTGCGGGCATTTGCCGAGGCGGCCATGGTGGGCGGCATCGCCGACTGGTTCGCCGTCACCGCGCTGTTTCGACATCCGCTTGGCCTCCCGATTCCGCACACGGCGATTGTGGCGTCGCGCAAAGACCGTATCGGCACCGCACTCGGCAACTTCGTGCAGCGCAACTTCCTCACGCGCGACGTGGTCGCCGGCAAGATCGCGGCGATGCAGCTCGGTGACCGCGCGGCGCAGTGGTTGGCCCGGCCGGAGAACAGTCGGCGACTGGCGCGTCACGCGGCGCAC
>CAIUOO010000007.1 GCA_903900795.1 uncultured Gemmatimonadota bacterium
TCCATCAGGCCGGGGTGTCAGCCGGCCGCTTCGGAGGACAGCAATGAGCACGATGCAGCAGCCGGATGTCATGGTGGTTCTCACGTCCACGGCCGCGACGGAAGTCCGCAAGTTCATGGAAGCGGAAGGCGTCACGCCCGAACAGGGTGGTCTTCGCGTGTCCGTGATGCCGGGCGGGTGCAGCGGCTTCAAGTACGGGCTGGTGATCGAGGACAAGAACGCGGAAGACGACACGATTTTCGAGCTCGAGGGCATCAAGCTTTTCGTCGATCCGTTTTCGGCCCAATATCTCAGCGGCACGACGATCGACTATGTCACGTCGATGCAGGGATCTGGCTTCACCTTCAAGAATCCGAACTCAACCGGCGGTTGCGGTTGCGGCAGTTCGTTCTCGGCCTGAGCCAACGACTCGACACCTATTTCCATGACCATGGCCTCCGGTTCTCCGGTGGCCACTGAAGGTTCGCAGGCCCGCACGCTCGCGTCGAGCGGCGGGCCTGTGCGCGTCAGTGGCCCTCTTTTCGTGCACCCCGACATTGACGGCACGGTGCGCGAACGTATTCCGACGATCATCATCGATGAACACGAAGCGATGGCCCGGCTGGTGGCGGGGCGCATCGCAACGCTCATGCGCGAGCGCGCCTCGGCAGGCCGGTCCATCGTGCTGGGGCTCGCGACGGGGTCAACCCCGATCGGTGTGTACCGGGAATTGATCCGCTTGCACCGCGAGGACGGACTGAGTTTCCGCCACGTCATCTCGTTCAATCTGGACGAGTATTATCCGATGGAGCCGGGCAGCATTCACTCGTATCACCGATTCATGTGGGAGAATCTGTTCTCTCATGTCGACATCGATCCGGCCAACGTGCACATCCCCGACGGCGCGCTGGATCGGTCGGCGATCGACGACGCCTGTGCACAATACGAGGCGGCGATTCTGGCGGCCGGCGGCGTGGATTTCCAGCTGCTCGGTATCGGCAAGACCGGCCATATCGGCTTCAACGAACCGGGCTCCGGCGAGCACAGCCGGACGCGCGTTGTCCATCTTGATTCGGTGACGCGCCGTGATGCGGCCGCGGATTTCTTCGGCGAAGACAACGTGCCGCGCGAAGCGATCACGATGGGCATCGCGACGATCTTGCAGGCGCGTGAGATCGCGATTCTGGCGACGGGCGAACACAAGTCTGGCATCGTGCGTCGGTCGGTGGAGGGTGACATCGATCGCGCGGTGGCCGCGACGTTCCTCCAGCGTCATCCCCGTACCACGTTCTACGTGGACGAGGCCGCCGCCACGGATCTTACGCGAGTGGCTACCCCGTGGCTGATCGATGACGTCCGCTGGGACGACGCACTCGCGGTACGCGCGGTGACGTGGCTGGCGGGGCGCTGCCAAAAGGCAATCCTCAAGCTGACTCAGCACGATTACGACGAGCATGCGATGTCGTCGCTGGTGGCGCGGCACGGCTCGCCCGGGGCGGTGAACGGCTTGGTGTTCAACGTGCTCGGCGCGAAGATCCGCGGGAAGAGCAAGCTGCCACAGGGCATGAAGACCCTGTGCTTCTCCCCACACCCTGACGACGATGTGATTTCGATGGGTGGCATTCTCCGCAAGTTCGTGGAGAACGCGAACGACGTCACGGTCGCCTACATGACGAGCGGCAACATCGCGGTATTCGATCACGATGTCCGCCGCTACATGGATTTTCTGGTGCGACTCGACCAGGAGCGGATCGGCGAGGGGACCGCCGTCAGCACACTGGCCGACACCGTGCATCAGTTCCTCGAGGCGAAGCATGCCGGTCAGGTGGATATCGCCGAAGTCCAGGACATCAAGCGGATCATCCGCGAGTCGGAAGCAGTGAGCGGTCTCGAAGTGATGGGGCTGACGCGCGACCATGCGCGCTTCCTCAACCTGCCCTTTTATCAGACGGGCAAGGTACGCAAGGACCCGATCGGTCCGGCCGATGTGGCGATCGTGGCCGACCTGCTGCGGGAGTTGCAGCCCGAGATCATCTTCGTGGCCGGTGACTTGTCCGATCCTCACGGGACGCACCGCATGTGCAAGGAAGCGATCGATCGCGCGCTGCTGGAGGTGTACGGTGGGCCCAATGCGCCCCCGCCCCCACAGGTATGGCTGTACCGCGGCGCGTGGCAGGAGTGGCCGCTGACGGAGGCGACCGTACTGGTGCCAATGTCGCAGGAAGAACTGACCCTCAAGATCCAAGCCATCTTCAAGCATCAGTCGCAGAAGGATTCCGCGCCGTTTCCCGGCCAGGATGCGCGTGAGTTCTGGCAGCGCGTGGAGCAGCGCAACAAGGCCACGTCGGCCCAGCTCGACCAACTCGGCCTCGCCGAGTATTTCGCCATGGAGGCGTATGTCATCGCGTGATGCCGGTGTGACCTCGTGACCGGCCGCTTCAATTTCCTCGACCTGTGTGTGTTGCTGCTTTATCTCGGCGGCACCACGGCGTTGGGTATGTGGATCGGGCGGACCCAGCGCTCGACGAGTGATTACTTCGTCGCCGAGCGCGCGATTCCGTGGTGGGCCGTCCTTTTTTCCATCGTGGCCAGCGAGACCTCGGCCCTCACCTTCATCAGCATTCCAGGATTGGCCTACACGGGCAATCTCGGGTTTCTGGAGGTGGTGACCGGCTACATCGTCGGCCGTATCGTCGTGGCGTATACGCTCTTGCCCCGTTACTTCGCGGGGAATCTGGTGACGGCCTATGCGTTGCTCGAGACGCGATTCGGCCTCGGCACGCGGCGCTTCACGTCCATCGTCTTCATGGTCACACGCGCCATGGCGGATGCGGTCCGTGTCTTTGCGACAGCGATTCCGGTCGCCCTGATCATCGGGCCGGTGGTCCCCAAGGAGTACGCGATGCCCGCGGCGATCGTGGTGCTCGGTGTACTCACCGTGATCTACACGTACCGCGGCGGCATGAAGGCGGTGGTGTGGACGGAGTTGCTGCAGGCGAGCATATACTTGTTGGGTGGCATTTCGGCGATCGTTTTGATTGGCCAAGCGGTGGATGGCGGCTGGACGACCATTCTTGCGCGTGCTGGTGAGGCGGGCAAACTGCAGGGCATCGACTGGTATACCGGCTTCGATCGACCGCACACGATGTTTGCCGGTATCATCGGCGGTGCATTCCTGGCAATGGCGTCGCACGGCACCGATCAGATCATCGTCCAACGTCTTCTGTCGAGTCGTTCGTTGAAACAGGCGCAAGTGGCGATCATCGGCAGTGGCTTTGCCGTATTCGCTCAGATGGCACTTTTCCTGATGGTCGGACTTGGCCTGTGGGTCGTGTATGGCGGACAGACGTTCGCGACGGCCGATCAGATCTTTCCGACGTTCATCATTGAGCGGATGCCGCACGGCTTGATCGGGCTCATCGTCGCCGCGATCATTGCCGCCACGATGAGTACGCACTCGGGCGCCATCAACGCCTTGGCCGCGTCATCGGTCTACGACATTTATCTCCCGTTCACCGGGCGTTCGGCGGACGATCCCCGGACGCTTCGGCTGAGCAAACTGTTCGCCCTCGCGTGGGGTATTGCGCTCACTGCCGGCGCGTTGATGTTCAAGGAGCAGGGTACGCCTGTCGTCGTGATCGCACTGTCGATCGCGTCGTTTACGCAGGGCGGCCTGCTTGGGGGATTTTTCCTCGGTCTCTTCTGGTCGCGCGCCATTCAGCGCGACGCGATTCTTGGCATGAGCGTGGGCATCAGTTGCATGGCGTTCATCGTGTTCGCGAAGCAGATCGTGGCGGCGTATCCGGCCATGGAACCGACGCTCCATAGCGTGGCGTCCATTGCCTGGCCGTGGTACGTGCTGATCGGCCTGTCGATCACGTTCGTGACGGGGGTCGTGTCCTCATTCACTCACCCGGCGCCACGTGCGCTGCGCTCTGTTCAGGGGAATCACTCATGAGTGCCGGACCTCTCGACCCGACGCCACTCGTCGTCGGCGTAGACGGCGGCGGTAGCCGAACCCGTGTTGTCCTGGCGGATGCCGCCGGCAACGTGCTCGCTCGTGTAGAAGGCGCCGGCACGGCGCTGACGCCGGGCCATGAAGGCGTGGCCGCCGACATCATCAAAGCGCTGATCGCCGATGTATTGCTGTCGGCCGATCGCACGGAGACGCGACCGGCCGTGTGTGTGGTCGGTGTCGCGGGCGCCGGACAGGAGCGTGCGGCGCAGGCGCTGTGGTCGGCGCTGGCCTCTCGGCGTGTGGCCGACGATGTGTCGGTACAAGCGGACGCCACGATCGCGATGGATGATGCCTTCGGCGATTCCGCTGGCGTACTGTTGATCTCGGGAACGGGATCGGTGGCCTACTCGCGGGCGCCCGACGGTCGCTTGGAGCGTTGCGGCGGATGGGGGCCGAACATCGGCGACGAAGGCAGCGGCGCGTGGCTGGGTCGCCGGGCCCTGAGCGTCATTACAGCGGCGAACGATGGCCGCGAGCCCGACACGGCACTCACGGGGGCGATTCTCACGGCGCTCGAACTCGAGTCGCTCGACGACCTGATTCCATGGGCCGCAGACGCGACGCCGGGGCACTACGCCACTCTGGCTCCGGTCGTCGCCAAGGTGGCGGCGACGGGCGATCTCCGCGCGAACGCGATCATCAGCTTCTGTGTCGAAGAGCTCTCGCTCCACGTTCGCACGTTGGCCCGTCGTTGCTTCATGGACGAGCGTGCGGCCATTCCCGTGGCATTCGCGGGCGGACTGCTGTCGAAGGGATCGCTGGTGCGAAAGCGTCTCGAGCAGCGTTTGAAGAGCGCGGTACCGGGTGCCACCGTGCGCGCGGAGGAGGTCGACGCCGCGCGCGGTGCAATTCGTCGCGCGCGGCGCCTGCTCGGCGTTGAGGTCTAACGCCCCGCCAGTTCCCGGTGCACGGTATCCATGCGCTCGTCGCTGGACAGCGTGAAGGCGCTGCGATGGCTCCACAACACGAGAAGACTCACCACGCAGCAGCACAACGAGGCGCCGCCGATCCAGAGCGGCGCCTCGTTGCGGAGGAGCCACGCGGTCGACGCCGCGCCAAGTGCTCCGAGCCGCGCCTGCTCCGCGGCGAAGGCCCACCGTCGTCCCTCAAGCACACCACCCACGTTCGTGAGCGAGAGCGCGACATAGAACGCCCCCGCCCCGAGTGGCACGGCGGGCAACCGATCGGCCGTCGAGAGGAGCCACAGCGCCGGCGGAATCGTGAGTGCGAAATGCGCGAGCGCATATCGCGAGAGGGCTGTCGACACGACCGTGTCGAATTTGTGCACCGCCTGCGGTGTGACCGGCGGAATGACGATGGCGCCACCATCAGCCACCGAACGCCAACCGGGCGATCCGAAGACGCTGCGCCAGCGATCACGCCAGTTCGAGGCGCGACGCACGTTGCGGGCGATCACGACGTACTGGTGCAACTGCGCCCAGAGCGGATTCCAACTCCGTAACGGGATCGTGAGTCCGTACACCGGAGCGGCCTGCTCCTCGGTGAACGTCCCGAACCACCGATCCCACACGATGAAAACGCCCGCGAAGTTGCGGTCCTGATACTCTGGATTCACGCCGTGGTGCACACGGTGGTGCGAGGGCGTGTTGAGCACGGATTCGGCCCACGCCGGCAATCGTCCAATGGCGCGCGTATGGATCCAGAACTGGTAGACGAGATTGAGGGCGTAACAGACGGCGAACTGCTCCCACGACATCCCGAACAGCGCGAGCGGCGCGTAGAAGATCCACGAGAGGAGTCCACCGACGGCACTCTGGCGCAGCGCAACGGCAAGGTTGTACTCCTCGCTCGAATGGTGCACAACGTGACCAGCCCAGAACAGGTTTACCTCGTGCGAGACGCGATGAAACCCATAGTACGCCAGGTCGACGACGACAAACGCGATCGCCCAACCGGCCACGGCCGTCCAGTCGACCGTCGCCCCGGTGGCGTGCGCCTGCAGCATTGGGCCATCGGGCCACGCAGGGATCGCGAGCCAACGCTGAATACGCGCGTGTTCGAAGACCCACGCAAAAATGCCAATGAGCAGCAACTTCGTGAAAATGCCAGCGATCTGACTGAGCGTGCCGGCCGAAAGATCGCTGATGGAATCATTGAGACGATAGAACGACCGACGGCCGAGTCGCGTGAAGAGCAACTCGGCCGCGATGAGGATGAAGAACAACGGAATGCTGGCTTGGATGATCCCCATGTCGATCTACGCTCAGGCCGGTACGGATTCCTCAGCGGGGATGTTCAACTCGCCTTCCCAACGCGCCATTACGGCCGTGGCGAGGCAGTTGCCGAGCAGATTGACCGACGTCCGGGCCATATCCATGATGGCGTCGACGCCAAGGATGAGGGCGATCCCTTCGAGGGGAAGATTGAACTGCGCGAGGGCACCCGACAGAATCACCAGCGACGCGCGCGGGACGGCGGCCACACCCTTCGACGTGAGCATGAGCGTCAGCATCATGAGCAGCTGCGTGCTGAGCGGCATATCAATGCCAGCCGCCTGCGCCACGAAGACCGACGCAATGGCGAGATAGAGCGTGCTGCCATCGAGATTGAACGAATAGCCGGTGGGCAGCACGAAGGACACGATACGGCGCGGCACGCCGAACTTCTCCATCGCCTGCATGGCCTGCGGGAACGCGGCCTCGCTGGACGCGGTGGAGAAGGCGATGAGCCACGGCTCCTTCACCGTGCGCCAGAAGCGCATGATCGGGATACGCGCGATCATCGCGACGGGCACCAGTACGATCACCACGAACACGATGAGCGAGACGTATAGCGTTCCGACCAGCTTGCCGAGACTGAGCAACACCCCGAGCCCGCTTTTCCCGACCGTCACGCCAATGGCGGCGCCGATGCCGATTGGGGCGTAGGCCATCACGATCCCGACAAACTTGAACATGACGTCAGCGAGAGACTGCAATCCATCGATCATCAACTTTTTCGACGGTCCCTCGACCCGCGCCAGTGCGACGGCAAAGATGATCGCAAAGAAGACGATCTGCAGCACTTCGTTCTGCGCTGCGGCTTCGAAGAAGCTCTGCGGCACCGTGTGCTCGAGCACCGACGCGAACGTCGGCGTCTTGGCCGCGAGCTGCTGGAACTCCTCGGTGCCTCCGGCGGCCGAGCTGATGGAGAGGCCGACGCCGGGCTTCACATAGTTCACGGCAATCAGACCGATCGCGAGGGCGGCGGTGGTCACCACTTCGAAATAGATGATCGAGCGCAGCGCGAGCTTGCCGACCTTCTTCATGTCATCGCCGTGTCCCGCGATCCCGACGACGAGCGTGCTGAACAGCAGCGGCACGATCAACGACTTGATCATGCGCAGGAAGATGTTCGCGAAGGGCTTGAGGTTCGGCGCGAAATCGGGCGCGAGCCAGCCGATCAAGATACCGACGATCATCGAAATGACGATCCACTGCGAGAATCCGATCCCGAGGAATCCCTTGCTCGGCGCCGCCGACGACGCGCTGGATGACTGATGAGCCATAATGCTGGTTTGAGGAGACGTGGTGAGGCTGGTGACTTACTCGGGAGAAACCGGTGCGTTTCCGCGACGCAGCACCGAGTTCTTGTAGCCATAGACGAAATAGAGCGCGAGGCCGATAACCATCCAGATGGCGAAGGCTTTCCAGGCACTCGACGGCAATCCGCGCATGACGAAGACACAGGCGCCTGCCCCACCCAGTGTCACAAGCCACACGAAGGGGACGCGAAACGGACGATGGCGTTCGGGTTCTCGGATGCGTAGGACCAGCACCCCGATGCACACCACCGAGAACGCGGCCAGTGTGCCGATGTTGGTCAGATCGTAGGTGGCGGCGTCGTCAGCGAGAAGCGACCCGAGTGCCACTGCGACGCCGGTGATGATTGTCGTGACGTGGGGCGTGCGTGTTTTCGGATGCAGCTTGGCCGCAAACTTGGGCAGCAAGCCGTCGCGCGCCATGGCGTAGAAGATGCGCGGCTGCCCGTACTGGAACACCAGCAACACTGCGGACATCGACACCACGGCACCGGCGGCGACGATCCAGCTGGCGGTGGAGAGCCCGGCAATCGAGAGCGCCTTGGCCAACGGGTCACTGCTGCGCAGTTGCTCGTAGGGTACGAGCCCTGTAGCGACAAATCCGACGATGACGTATATCAGCGTGCAGACGGCCAATCCGCCGAGAATGCCGATGGGCAAGTTTCGTTGCGGATTTTTGGTCTCTTCGGCCGCGGTGGAAATGGCGTCGAAGCCGATGTACGCAAAGAAGACGATGGCAGCGCCTTGGTGAATCCCGCGGAAACCGTTCGGGGCGAACGGCTTGTAGTTCTCGGGATCGATGTGCATCCCGCCGACAATCACGAACAGGGCCAGCACGAGCAGCTTGATGACGACCATAACGTTGTTGGCGCGCGTGCTTTCCTTTACGCCCTTGAGCAACAACAGGGTGATCGCCACCACGATCCCGAACGCGGGAAGATTCACGAGCAGCGGGATGCCCGCGATGCGCGGCGCCGAGTCCACGAGCGCCCGGATCGCGGGGTCGCTACTTGCCTTTACGTTCCAGTAGCCGTGCGTGAGCCATCCGGGGAGATCGATACCGAATCCCGACAGCAGCGCGGTGAAGTAGCCGGACCATCCGATGGCGACGGCGACATTCCCCACGGCGTACTCGAGGATGAGTGCCCAACCGACAACCCACGCCACGATCTCACCGAGGGTGGCATACGAGTACGCGTACGCGCTGCCCGCCTGGGGAATCATGGCCGCGAGTTCGGCGTAGCACAGCGCCGCGAGTCCACAGACGGCACCGAGCAGTACGAACGAAAGGACGAGCGCGGGACCGGCGCCGTAGCGGATGACGGTACCGTCGGCGAGCGTCTCACCCGCGGCGGCCGTTCCGAGCGAGGAAAAGATGCCCGCGCCGATGACGGCGCCGATGGCCAGCATGACGAGGTCGCCAGCGCCGAGCGTACGGCGCATACCAGTGCCACCTTCATCAGCAGTGGCGATCGGCTTTCGATCGAACAGCCCCATGTGCCCTCGGATCGGGGGGGAGGAGCGCGCCAGGTGGGGAGAGCGGACGCGGGCGCGCGGGTACATCGTGCGCGCAAGCTACTGTCGGGTCGCGCGTACGGCGAGCCTACAGCGAATACGTGATCTCCGCTTTGCCGCGGACCGGGACGCCCTGCGCGTTCACAGCGGGGCGAAAGCGGATGGCGACGAGCGCCTCGCGCAGCTTCCGGTTGTACGCGCCGTCTTTGGTCGGCGTAAACTGCAAGTCCATGACTTTCCCCGTCGAGTCGACTTCAAAGACGACGACGACGGTCCCCTTGGCCTTATTGGGGACCGGAAGCGGAGGAAGGAAGAGTTCGGTGGGAGCGGGCGGATACACTGTGCCCGGCCCGCCACCGGTGCCAGGGCCCACGCTGGTGCCTTTGCCCGTGCCGACACCGGATCCGACCCCGCCGCCGCTCCCTGGCCCTGCTCCGGCGCTGCCGTCGGCTCCAGCGCCGCCGCCGGAGCCCGTAACCGCCGACTTAGCCTCGACGGCCTCGTTGGCCGACGGCTGCGTGGGAGCGGCCGGCTGCTGCGGCGGTTTGACCACCGGCGGCGGGGGCGGCGGGGGCGGCACAATGGGCTTGACCGATGGAGGCTTGATGAGCGGAGGCGGCGGCGGCGCTGGGGCCACGCGAACGAACTGGAGGCGTTCGTCCTTGGCGATTCCGCCGGTGCCGCGGTTACCGCCACCACCACCACCCGCCGGGCCCAATCCACCCGCCCCGAGGACCTCGCGGATCATCTCCGGTGACGTGAACGGAACGATGAGCAGGATGATGATCAGCAGGTGAATTCCGATGCTGATCAGCAGGCTGCGGAGCCGACGCTGGTTGCCGACCGGCACGCCGATAGGCGGTCGGTACCGGGGGCGTTCCGGCGGCGGGAGGTCGGCGTTATCTGGAAGCGGCGGAGGCGTTGGCGTCATTGAGAATCGAGGGGTGATCTCTATACAACGTAGTACGGCGGACGATCCCTGTGGGTTCGCCCGCCGTCTTCACGACGTGGATCTCGTGGGTGGGCGCGTTCCCGAAACCGGGTCCGCGCCACAGCTCACTTCGGCGGAACGCCGATGACCTTTACCCCGGCGCCGCGCGCCTGGTCCATCGCCCAGATGACCGCGGAGTACTTCACCGTGGTGTCACCCTTCACGAAGATGATCTTTTCGGGACGGGGGGCATAGATCGAGGTCAGCTTCTCAAGGAGCTTGGCCTTCTCGATCGGCTCCTTGTTCACTGCGTACTTGTCGTCCGGGAGGACTTCGAGCACGATCTGGTCTGGATTGACCTGGGCCGACGGCGGCTGCGGCGTGGGATCAGGCAACTGTGTGTCGATGGCCTTGCGGCTCATCGGGATGATCATCATGAAGATGATCAGCAACACGAGCAGCACGTCGATCATCGGCGTGACGTTCATGTCGTTGTTGAGATTCGAGCCACCGCTCGGTGCGGACATGCCCATGGTTATTTGCTCCCTGGCATGATGCGGTCACTCTCGACGAGCGATTCCGAATTCGGTGTCTGATCCGTGATGAGCGCGGCGACGCGCACACCAGACCGCGAGATGCGATCGAGGGCATCGACAACCTTCAAGTACTCGAGGTCCTTATGGGCCTTGACGTACATGATGTAGTCTTCGCGCTCTTTGAGATAAATATCGCCGACGAGGGCTTCGAGGTCCTCGTTGCGGATCCGATTCTTGTTGAGATAGTACCGACCCTGATCGTCGATGCCAAGCACCTGATCACCATCTTCTTCCGGGTGGGGCTTGAGGTTCTGCCCTTCCGGCGGGACCGCTGTGAAGCCCGCGTTGATCTGCGGGATCGTGATCATGAAGATAATGAGCAGTACAAGCATCACGTCGATCATGGGGGTCACGTTGGGTTCGGCCTTTACGCCACCCCCGCTGCTGACACTCATTCCCATCGCGCGACTCCTGGCGTTGAGCCTTCCGGTGCGGCGCCCCGTACGGAGCGCCGACCGAAGGACCGATCGTGATTACTGCGAGATCGACTGCTGACCGGCGGTGTTGAACTCACGCGTGAAGCGGGACCGACCGAACTCACCCGAGACACCCTTGATGAGGTAGTCGATCATTTCCTTCGACGTGTAGGTCATTTCGGCCGTGAGGTTGTCAATCTTCGTCTGGAAGAAGTTGAACGCCCACACGGCGGGAATGGCGACGCCGATACCGATGGCGGTGGTGATGAGGGCTTCGGCAACACCGGCGGCGATGGCCGAGATACCACCAGCGCCCGAGGAGGCCATGCCGGTGAAGGAGTTAACGATACCCATCGTGGTGCCGAGCAGACCGACGAACGGCGCGGTGGCGCCGACGGTCGCGAGGACGCCGAGACCGCGCTTGAGGTCAACGATCGTCATGAGCATTTCCCGCTCGACGGCGCGCTCCGACGTGTTGATGTCCGACACCGTCACCGAGCCATCCTGGATGAGCGGGCGGATTTCGGCGAGGGCACCACCGAGCACGCGCGCGACATGCGACTTCTTGTAGCCTTCGGCGAGCTTGATGGCTTCGATGAGATTGTCTTCTTCCAGGAACTGCGAGAACTCGGGGGCAAACTTCCGCGTTTCGGCCTGCGCCTTACGCATGCTCCACCACTTCTGGATGAGCACGGTGAACGAGAAGGCGGACATACCAAGGAGCGTGAACACGATGCCCTTGGCAAACCAGCCCATCGACGAGTACAGCTCCATCAACGACATGTTCATGACGAAAATCTCCGCAGAGCGAGGGGGGAAACCTTAGCGGTTAAGCGAGAACTGGAACGGCTGCTGCACGAGCTGCTTTACCTTGCGTCCACCCACTTCGGCGGGGAGGAAGCGCATGCGCTGCAGCGCATTCTTCACGGCGTTGGAAAACAGATCGTTGTCGGACTTGAGCACCTTGAAGGTGTTCATTTCCGCGCGGCCGGTGGTGTCGACCACGAACTGCGCCAGCACCGTGCCTTCGATGCCCGCGGTGCGGAGCATGTCGGGGTACGCGGGGCCCTGAGCGCCCGGCGCCATGACGACGGGCTTTTCGACCTGGAAGTCGAAGTAGGGCTGGTCACCCTGAGGGACCGGGCCCTTTCCGCCTTCGACACCCTTCGCGATACCACCAGCGACACCCTTACCCGAGAAGTCGGCTTCGTCCGTGACCTTCTTGGACAAATCGATGTCGGGGATGACGTTGGGGATTTCGATGGGGGCCGAAAGCACCTGGAAACCCTTGGGCGGAGGCGGCGCGACCACGGCGTCGGGCGGCGGTGGGGCCTTTTCCGGCTCGGGGGGCTTGGGCTCGTCCTTTTTCACCTCGACGAAGTCGACCTTCTCTTCCTTCGGCTTCTCGTTGATGATGCCCGAGTTCTTCGTGACAACCACGAGGGCAACAACAATGACCGTATGGACGATGATCGAGGTGACGGACCCACCCAAGCGCTTCTGCTTCTGAGCCTGAGATTCAAGCAGGTTGTTGAACATCTCGCTTGTCCGGGGTGCGGGCTACGGATCGCAGCGCCCGGACAAGAGGCCCGGGAACTGACTACCGCGATTCTACGTCCTGGAGATGATCGAGCAATGGAAAGAACATTAGGATCAGATTAATCCGCCGTTAGCATTCCACTTCCCGCCTCGTCCTCAACGAGGCGATTGACCACCGACTCGTACTCACCCGTCATGCCAGAGCCGGGAGAACCGGCCAACGGCAACACCACGGTAAACGTGCTGCCCCTGCCTAGGCGCGACTGGACGCTCAGCGTACCACCATGAGCCTGCGCGATCCATTGGCAGATCGCGAGCCCCAATCCGAATCCGCCCCGTTCCGATGCGCGCGACCGCACGAGGTCAGCGCGCCAGAAGCGCTCGAAGATGTACGGCACGTCGGCTGCCGCGATTCCGATGCCCGTATCCCTCACCGCGAAGGTGACGTCGGCCTCGCCCCGTGTCAGCGTCATGTCCACCCGGCCGCCGCGCGGTGTGTACTTAATCGCATTCGTCACGAGATTGAGATAGAGCTGACGCAAGCGCGTGAGATCGGCGAGCACTTCGGCATTCTCCATCAACGGCGCGTCGATGGTGAGCCCGGCGTCCTCACCGAGCAGCCGTGCGGTTTCCACGACCTCGCGCATCAGCGGCGCGAGCTCCACCGGTTCCCGATACAGATCGAAACGCCCTTCATCCGCGCGCGCCAACGTGAGCAGTGAGTCCACGAGGTCGGCCATGCGGGTGACCTGCTGCAGCGCTTCCTCGATCGCGATCGCCTGCTCGGTGGGCGTGGAGGTGGGGGACAGCGACCGCTCGATGTCGGCGCGCATCACCGCGAGCGGCGTCTTGAGCTCGTGGCTCGCGTCAGCCGTGAAGCGGCGCAGCGCCCCGAAGGAGGTTTCCAGGCGTTCAATCATCGCGTTGAGCGTGGACGACAGCCGGGCGAGCTCGTCACCGGCGGCTCCGATCGCCAATCGGCGGTGGAGCGAGCGACCGTCGGTGATCGCCTCCACCTGATCGATAATACGATCGATGGGTCGGAAGGCTCGGCCCGCGATGATGTATGCGAAGGTCATCGACATCGCGAGCAGGAACGGCGCGATGACGAGCATGGTGCCAACGAGCTCCCGCGGCGTGTAGCTGATGTCCGACGTGCTGAGGGCCGCGTAGACGCGATAGCGCGCATTCTCACTCAGCGGCACGACCCGCGTGGCCAGCAGGACGGTGTCGGCGCGCATCGCCACCCGCCGGATAGAGGGAGAGGGCGTCGATTGGCGCGCCGCGGTGCTGAACACATCGCGATCAGAGGCGGAGAGCATCTGCACGGCGGGCGAGGCATAGATGTCGTATTGGCTACTGTCCTGCACCAGGACGTAACCTTCGAGCAGCGAGAGGAACGACTGCATACGGAACGACACACTGGGCCCGGCCAACGGATCCTTCTGGGCGACGATCGGATCGGTGCCGGTGTTGCGCGCCAGATTGATCGCGCGCACCACCTGATCCGCTTCGGACTGCACGCGCGTCTCGAGTTCGCGAACGAGGATCTCGCGGCGCACGGCCAGCAACGCGATCGAGAAGATCACGAGCGTGCCGATGAATGCCGCGGTATACGCGGCCGTCAGACGTGCCCGGATCGATCCCACGCGCGCTCCGCTACCCGCGAATCATGTAGCCGACGCCACGCACCGTGGTGATCAGCTTCTTCTCGAACTTCGCATCGACCTTCTTGCGCAGATGATTGATCACCACGTCGACGATGTTGGTGCCAGGATCGAAATGATACCCCCAGGCATACTCGGTGATGAGGGTCCGGCTCATCACGCGGCCGGCGTGGCGCATCAGATACTCCAGCACCGCGAATTCCTTCGGTGTGAGCTCGATCGATTCGTCGCCACGACGTACGTCGCGCGTGCCCTGATCGAGTTCGAGGTCGGCGACGCGCAACTGCGGCGACGCCATGGCCCGCGGTCGGCGCAGTAAGGCCTCGACGCGGGCCAACAGTTCCTCGAACGCGAATGGCTTGGTGACGTAGTCGTCGGCGCCCGCACGGAGCGTCTCGACCTTGGCGTCCACGGCGTCCTGCGCGGTGAGCACCAGCACGGGTCGTTCGAAGCCGCGCGAACGGAGCGTACGCAAGACGTCGAGGCCGTTGCGCCCCGGCAACCGCATGTCGAGAATGACGAGATCGTACGGCTGTGAGATCGCCATTCGCTCGCCTTCCAGCCCGTTATTCGTCAGGTCCGCCTGCCACCGCTGCTCCTCGAGCCCACGGCGCACGAATTCCCCAACGGTGGGATCGTCCTCGATCACGAGAATCTTCATAAACGTGCTCCGCCAGCTGGGCGCATGAAACCGTACTCTCGAATCTTGCGGTAGAGTGTCTTCGGGGAGATGCCCAGCATGTCGGCGGCCCGCCCCTGATGCCAGTTCGTGAGGTCGAGCACGCCGGCGATGTGCCGCCGTTCGAGTTCCTCGAGCGTCACATCCGCTATCGCGCCGGGCACCGGGAACGGCGTCGCGGTCTCACGCACGGGCTCCATCGCGACGGCCGACGTGGGCCGCGCCGCGCCGCCCATCGCGCCGCCCAACTCGCCGCCCAACGGGAGATGGAGTGCGCTCACCACACCATCCGAGGCCAGCAGCGCCGCGCGCTCCATGACATTCCGGAGCTCGCGCACATTTCCGGGCCATCGATAGCGCTCGAGCACCGCGATGGCGTCGGCGCCGAGCTGCGATGCCCGCTGCCCGCACGCCTCACCGAAGTGCTCCAGGAAATGCGTGGCGAGCACTGGAACATCGACGACGCGCTCACGGAGGGTCGGAAGCACGATGTGGATGGCATTGATGCAATGCAGGAAGTCCTCGCTGAACGTCCCGGCCTGCACCATGGGCGAGAGATCACGGGTGCTCGATGCGACCACGCGCACGTTTACCGGCACCCGCTGCGTGCCACCCACCCGGAAGCAGCTGCCCGACTCCAACGCGCGCAGGAGCTTCGCCTGCAGCGTGAGATCGAGTTCCGCCACGTTGTCGAGATACAGCGTACCCCCGAAGGCGAGTTCGATCAGTCCGACGTTCCGTTGATCGGCGCCCGGAACGGCGCCCGGAACGGCGCCACGCTCCACGCCGAACAGCTCCGCCTCGAGGAGCGCCTCCGACAACGCGGCACAATTAATCTCAACGAACGGTCCATCAGGATCCTCACCGCGCGCATGCAGCAGGCGCGCGACAAGATTCTTTCCCGTCCCCGACTCGCCAGTGACGAGTACCGAGCACGCACTGGGCGCGACACGATCGATCAGCGAAAGCACAGCGCGCAACGGTGCGTATTGCGTGAGGAATTGCGGCGTCGTGGTCGCGCGTCGAAGCCGGGACTGCAGATGCACATTGTCCCAGGCCAGCATCCGCTTCTCCCACGCGCGCCGTACGAGCAATTCGACCTCGACCATACGATACGGCTCAGGCAGGAAGTCGTACGCTCCCATCTTCAGCGCCGTGATTGCCGATTCGATCGTCCCGTTCCCAGTGATCACGATGGCTTCCGGCGGCATCGGCGCCTCCCGAATCTGGCGAAGCACCTCCAGACCATCGACCTCGGGCAGCACGACATCGAGCAACGCGACGTCAAAGGAATCGGCCCGCAGCGTCTCGAGGGCCACGCGCCCGTTGTTGACCAACGTGACGGCGAAGCCGCGTGCGACCAGGTAGCGCTCAAGGATCATTCCTTGATTCGGCTCGTCTTCCGCGAGCAGGACCCGGATTGGCGATACCGGATCGGTTGGGCGGAACGGGACCGTGCTCATCGTGGTGCGCCGGCCGGCAGCGGCACGCGGAATACCGCGCATGAACGCGTCTCACGGGAGTCCACCACACGAATGGCCTCGATGGACGGTCCGATGCGGTCGAACACGAAGGGCGCACCGCGGGTGACGTCAGGCACGCGCACAGGCAGGCCGAGCACCTCGGGTAGGGCTGACATGGCACCAGCGTCCATTAGGGCGAGTCAGTTGAGAGCGTCACCCTCGCAAGCTAGGACTCCGGCACGCATCGGACAAGCTGACCGACCGGGGCGCCGGCCGTCGAGCCGATGTCCACCACTCCCGCACAGTGAGGGGCGAAACCGATGCCCGCCCCGGTAAGTCGGTCAGACGGCGATCGCGCGGATGGCGTCGAGGATTTCGGCGTTTTCGCGCTTCGTGCCAGGAGTCGCTTCCACGTACGACCACGCAATCATGCCGGCCTTGTCAACGACGAAGTAGGCGCGATTGGAGAAGAACGTATCGGGCCGCAAGACGCCGTAGGCAACGGACGCCTCGCGCTTGAAGTCGGACAACAGCTCGACCTTCATGTCGAACTTGCTGCGAAATTCTTTGAGCGAAGGAACCGCATCTACTGAAATAGGAAGTACTTGCACATCAGCCGATGCGAACATTTCGAAATCCTCGCTGAAGGCACACAGTTCACTGGTGCACACGCCTGTGAACGCCAACGGGAAGAAGGCCAGCAACACATGCTTCTGGCCGCGAAAGCTCGACAGTGTGACCGACTCCCCCGACGAGGACGCCAAGGTGAAATCGGGGGCGACGATGCCAGCCTGCAGCGGGACGAGCGTGGTGGTCATGATGGACGGAGGATCGGAACATGAAACATGAAGTGCGTAACGCCGAGGACACCAAGGA
>CAIUOO010000008.1 GCA_903900795.1 uncultured Gemmatimonadota bacterium
AGCGCGGGGAGCGGCTTGAACCCGGGCAGGGCACGCAGCGCGCTGGGGCCGATCGCCAGCGCGCCGAGGGCGGCACCGCCGGTGACGAGAAAATCGCGACGAGTAGTCATGGCTGGAATGTATCGCCGCCGACGGATTCGGTCACGCGTGTGGGTGCGCGCCTTTGGGCGTCCCTGGTCAGTGAGGGGCTGGGTGCTGATGCCGCGTCTGGCGGTGTCGTTGAAAGCTCCGTAACAGCCAGAACACGGAGATCGCGGATTGCACCGAACAAACACGGATAAGCAAAAAGCGCTGTTGGCTTATCTGTGGCCGTTTCGGTGGGATCCGTGATCTCCGTGTTCTGGCTGTTGCTGTTGCCGTGCCTGCGACCTACGCCATCGCCTTCATCATCGGAATCAACGGCAACGTGGTCCCGTCGGGCATGGGGTAGTCCACGCCGGCTTCCGGTACGAAACCCAGCGCCCGGTATAACGGCTCGCCCGGCAACGTCGACATGAGCGACAACCTCGAAAAGCCCGCGCGTTGCGCGGCAGCGCTGCAGATGCCGAGGAGGCGCGTGGCGTGTCCGCGGCGGGCGTGGTCCGGGTGGACGTAGAAGGCGCGGATGCGGGCCGGTGACGTGGCGGGATCGAGGCGTCCTTCACCGCGGTCGTGGAACTGATCGCCGCCGAACAACGTCTGGCGATCGCTCCATCCGCCGGCGGCCACGATGACGCCGTGCTGCTCCAGTACGAAGTAGCTGCCGTCGTCGATCAGACTGGAGTCCACGCCGAACACGTAGGCCAGCGACGACGCGATCTGTGCCTCGGTGTAGTACCCGGCGCCGAGGCGGCGCACGGAGGCGTCGATCAGGGCCGTGAGTGCCGGCACGTCCGCGTGCTGCGCGACGCGCGGCGCCGCGTCAGGGCGCACCAATCGCCCGGGCCAGCATGGCGGGGTCAATGTTCCCACCGGTCACGACCACGAGGGTGGTGCGTCCCGCGGTGGCGACCCGACCCGCGAGCAGCGCGGCCAGCGCGGCGGCCCCGCCCGGCTCCACCACCAGCTTGAGTTCACGCACCGCGAAGGCGATGGCCGCGAGTACCTCGTCGTCGGTGACAGTGAGCCCGGCGCCGACGCGCGGCTGGTTGATCGAGAAGGTGAACTCGCCGGGAATCTCGGTCACGATCGCATCGCAGATGGAGCGCTTTCCGGGTTCGTTCGCCACGCGATGTCCCAGCCGAAGCGACCGCGCGGTGTCATCGAACTCCGCCGGTTCGCAGGGGTGCACCACCGTGGTGGGTGATACGGATTCGGCGGCCAGCGCACACCCGGCCGTGAGGCCGCCACCGCCGCAGCACACCAGGAGCGTGTCGGGCGTGTATCCCATCGCCGCCGCCTGCGTCAGCGCCTCGAGCGCCAGTGTGCCCTGTCCGGCCACAATGTGTCGGTCCTCGAACGGCGGCACGATCGTGAGGCCATGCTCCAGCGCGATGGCGCCACCGATCGCCACGCGGTCTTCGGTGTAGCGGTCGTACAGCACCACTTCACCGCCGAAGGCGCGCGTCCGTTCGATCTTGAGCGCCGGGGCGTCCTTCGGCATGATGATCACCGAACGCATGCCGAGCAGCGCGGCACTGTAGGCAACGGCCTGCGCGTGATTCCCGGAAGAATACGCGACCACGCCGCGCGAACGTTCGTCGTCGGTCAGTTGCAGCAGGCGATTGAGTGCGCCGCGCAACTTGAAGGAGCCGGTGTGCTGTAGTACTTCGGCCTTGAGCAGCACGCGGCCGCCGGCGCGCGCGTCGAGGGCCGGAGACGTGAGCACGGGCGTGATCTGGGCGTGCGGCGCGATGCGGGCGGCAGCGGCACGGATATCGTCGATCGTCGGGACGGCGGGAAGCGTGGTGGGCATCCTGAATAATCCACCGCCACGCGCATCGCCGAAAGACGCCGGTCGACTATCGCGGCGCCCGTCGCCTCGCGCGCTCGCTGCCGCACGTGATCGCGCGCTCGAAACGCGTGCGGGGGCGCAGCACGTAGCCATCGGCCAAGCCGGAGTCGACGGCCGTGCGGGCGGCCTGATATTGCGCCGGGCAGGGGGCCCAGAGCGCATCATCCATCGCCGTCGCCACGGGCGCGGGAATGCCGGTGAACACCCAGAGCACGGCGATGAACAGGATGGCGAGTGAGAGGACCGCGACCACGCGGCCGATCCGCCGGATGCGTGGCGGCGCCGGGTCGCCCGGGCGCGGCTCGAAGTGCATGGGAAGCTCTGATGGATCGGGCATGCTGTGCAATATGGTGCCTCGGTCTGTCCCGTCGCTGTCGACAGGCGGTCGTGCGAGGTGATGCTGCCCGCCGCGTCATGGTCCGTCGGGTGCACGCCCGACGATCTGTCGGAAGAAGTCCCGATGGTGTCCGTTCGCCGCCGCTGCAGCTTGTTGTCGCGATCGTCGCATGGTACGATCGCGCTGTTCACCCCTGTTCGCGCGAGGCAGCGCAGGAGTCTGTATGTCCACAGTCACGAAGCGGCCGTCCACCGATGTCGGCACAGCCCAGCTTGGTGGGTTGATCCGTCGAATGTTCAACGAACCGCTCTTGGATGACTCGTTCTACCGCCCGCTGCTCACGCCGAGCATGGCATGGGCGCCCGCCATGGAAGTGGCGGAAACCAATGATGCCGTGATGCTCACCGCCGAGCTGCCGGGGATCGACGAAAAGGCGATTCGGGTGAGCGTGGAAAACAATGTGTTGACGATCTCGGGTGAGAAAGAGCAGGAGCGGACTGACGGACCGCCGACCACGGCGTACTACGTCACGGAGCGCTTCTACGGCGCCTTCCAGCGGTCGTTTACGTTGCCGCGCACGGTCGACATGGACCATGTCAAAGCCGAGTTCGACAAAGGGGTCCTCACCGTGACGCTGCCCAAGCTGCCACAAGCCAAGGGTAAGGTGATCGAGGTTGCCACGAAGTAGGTGGCGGTGCGGTACGGCGGGCGCTGTGGGGCTAGCCCCCGCAGCGCGCAGGGGCTCAGCGCGTGTGGGTGGGGAGTAGCGTGGCCGGTCCGCCGGTGTGCACCGCCGCGGCTTCGGTGTGCAGCAGAAAGCAGGTGGCCCCGCTGCCGCTCATCATGCCGATGGCCGGTGCGCCAATGCGGCGCAGCCTCGCGGCGGTCTCGCGGAATTCGGGCAGGACGGTGGCAACGCCGGCGTGCATGGTGCTGACCACCGGTTCGAAGTCGTTCGTGGCCAGCTCGGCGATCGACGCCCACGACGTGAACGCCCCCGGCGGATACGCCCCTGCTTGGACCGAATCGCCGCGCGCCTCGCGCGCCCGCGCGAAGGCGCCGTACGCCGCGGCGGTATTCATGCCCTCGGCAAAGGTCGCCAGCCACACCGCCGCGACCGGCAGCGCCGGCAGCGGCAGCAGTCGGTCGCCACGTCCCCACGCCCAGGCCAGCGATGCGCCGCTGACCAGGAACGGCACGTCGGCACCGAGCGTGCCGGCCAGCGCGAGTAAGCGCTCCGGCCCCAGTGGCGATGGACTCATCGCTTCGAACGCGCGCAACACGGCCGCGGCGTCGGCGCTTCCACCACCGAGTCCGCCGCCCACCGGGATCCGCTTCTCGATTGAGATCTCCCAGCCCGTGTCCCATCCGCTCGCCGTGATGTACGCCACCGCCGCGCGCCAGGCGAGGTTCTCTTCAACGGGGCCGAGTCCACCGGCGGGCATGGTCGGGCCGGCGCAGGTGAGTGACCGGGCCATCGTGCCCACGCGCACGCGCACAACGTCATGCAGTTCGAGTAACTGAAACAGCGTTTCGATGCCGTGGTAGCCATTCGCTTCACGGGCGAGGATGCGCAGCACCAGGTTGATCTTGGCGTGCGCGCGCTCGGTGTGGAATGCGTTGGTCATGGATGATCGATCGGCGCCAGTTCGGTGCTCTTGCCACTCAGTGTACCCACGCTCAATCCAAGCCGCGCGAAATACACGGCGCCGATGACTGTGATCGGAATGAAACCGAGCAGGTGGTACGCGATTGCCCAGCTCACGGCGAGCTTATCGCCGATACCATAGACCGCCAGACCGAGCACGGCCGAGAGCTCGAACACGCCGAAGAATCCCGGAGAACTGGGGACCGCGACCGCGATCATCACAATGCCCTGCAGAAAGAACGCCGCGCTGATCGGCACGTCCATGCCCACGGCGAGAAAGCCGATGTACATGGCGAGCGCATTCACCATCCAGTGCGCGATCGCCCACGCCAGCACGGCCAGAAAACGACGGCCGTCACGGAGCACCGCCAATCCGCCGAGGGCGTTCTCGACGAAGCCCACCACGACATCCTCGAAGCGAGGAACGACGCGGTGCGCCAGCCACCGCACCATCGACAGCACCCGCGGGGCCTGCATCACCATCGTGTAGCAGGTGACGAGCAGCGCGAGCATGGCGCCCACGCCGAACCGCGCGAGGTCAGGCACCGTGCGGCCGCCCAGCGTCACGCCGGCGGGGAATCGTGGATCGAGCATCGCGGCGAACATCATCGCGAAGATGACGGTCGCATCGAAGATCCGGTCGATGGCCAGCGAGCCAAGGGCCGTGGTGATGGGTACGCGCGGCACTTCGCGGGTGAGCGAGTACGCGCGAGCAAACTCGCCGGCGCGCAGGGGGAAGACGTTGTTCATCATCATCCCGATCGCGGTGCTCCGCCACAACGGACCGAATGGGAGGCGCCCAGCCGTCGGCTCGAGAATCGTGCGCCATCGGCGCGCCCGTAGCGGGAAAATGCAGGTGCCGACGACCGGACTGAGGGCGAACACCAGCCCATTCGACGTGCGCAAGACCGCCCAGACGTCGCCCAGGTTCACGCCCTTGAGCGACCACCAGAGCAGGACCGCGCTGAGCGCGAAGCCGAGACCGCTTTTCCAGTCGAACTTCACGGGGTGCGCCTCGCCTGCGCAATCACGTCGTCACCGCCAGATCGAGCAGGTCCGACAATTCCTCGAACAGCGCCTGCGCCGTCGGTTCAGCGAGCGTGCCGCGCTGCCAATGGGTCTTGAGTTCGTCCCGCACCGTTCTCGCTCGCCTGATGGCCGAGTGTCCCCGATAGAGCAGGGACTCGATCGGAATGACGGCGGGTGAGACCGTCTGTCCGGGCGCTGGTGCGCCGAACCACGTGAGGCTCGCCTGTTTCACCTGCTGCGCCAAGTGCTGATCGGTGATCTCGCGGTCCATCAGCAGGCGCGCCACGCTCTGCACGCCCTGTCGTTCGTGGGCCGAGGCCAGCGGCGCGCGCGCCATGCGGGTGGCCATGTTGGCGATGCTGGCCGCACCATAACTCTCGGCCACAGCGGCCAGCCCCAGCAGCGAACGCCGCACGCCGTCGGTCAGGGCGCGCGGCGATGGGTCGGCGGCACTCGTGGCCAACGCCGCCGACTCCCGGGCGACGCCATCGGCGGCCGCGGCGATGTCGGCGCGGAAGCGCTGGGCCAGCGTAATCGGCGGCTCGGCGTTGCGTTGCAGAATTGCCGGCATGCCGTCGTCGGGGAAGAAGCGCGAAATCGGCACCACCCGCGTGGCCGGTGACGCGGCCGGCGAGTCAGACGGTGTATCGGTGGCGAGATACCCCGCGGCGACGGCCGCCAATGCCACCGAGTGCGTGCGGCTGCGCCGCTGTTCGGCGTCGGTCCACACGCCGGCCCGCTCCACGAGTGAGCGCAACTCCACCAAGGCGCCGCGCACGGCGAAGTGCAGCCGCTGATCCCAGCGCAGTTCATTGTCGCGCAGGCCGGTGGCGATGCGCTCGATCGTGGACGCGAGATCGGGCAGCCCGTCGAGCCGCGTCATCGTCGCGCTGCCACGCAGCGCGCGGGCATTCGTGAGAAACGCGGCGGCGTCGGGCGTCTGCTCATCGGCGTCGGCCATCATCTGGTCGAGGCGGCCGAGATACTCCATCGCTTCCTGCTGGAAGAATTCGATGAGGGTGTGCGGGGCACTCATGCTCGGCGGCTCGGACGAAGAGGGTGAATCCGGTAGGGCAGGTCGTGCACTAGAAGCGGTCGGCCTCGCGCGCATCGTCCATGGCCTGACGAATTTCGCGTACGGCGTTGGACAGTCCGATAAAGATGGCGCGCCCCACGATGGCGTGCCCGATGTTCAACTCCTCGATCTCCGGAATGGCGGCCACCGGTCCGACGTTCTGCACCGACAGCCCATGCCCGGCGTGGACCGCCATGCCCAGCGACGAGGCCAGGGAGGCGGCGTCGGCCAGCGCCCGCACGGTGCGTGGATCGGCCGGTGCGTGCGCGTACTGGCCCGTGTGCAGCTCCACCGCATCGGCCCCCAGCTCGTGGGCGGCACGAACCGCCGCGGCCTCCGGGTCGATGAACAGACTGGTGCGCACCCCTGCGCGTTTCAGGCGCGCGATGGATTCCCGGAGCTGTGGTGCCGCCCGGAACACGTCGAGACCGCCCTCGGTGGTGACTTCTTCCCGGCGCTCGGGCACCAGGGTCACCGCCACGGGGCGAATCGTTTCGGCCAGGGCCAGCATCTCGTCGGTCGCGGCACACTCAAGATTGAGCGCAGTGGTCACGGTCGTGGCGAGCCGATGGATGTCGGCATCTTGCATGTGCCGGCGGTCTTCCCGGAGATGAGCCGTAATGCCGTCGGCCCCCGCCTGCTCGCAGAGCACGGCCGCGGCCACCGGATCGGGCTCGGCGCCGCGACGCGCCTGCCGGACCGTGGCGACGTGGTCGATGTTCACATAGAGGCGCTGGTAGCGAAGCGACGTCACTGGGGTATCCGGTAGAAGAACGTGTGGGGTACCTTACTCGTCGACACTCGTCGACGAACGGACGGGACCGACCGTGGGGCCTGTGAGCGACAGGCCCGCACGACGCCGATCCGTCAAGCTGGTCAACATCGTGGGGAGGAGGCCTGCGTGCAGTGTAAGATGATGCGGACCCGCGTGCTGATGTACTCTCTGCTGATCGCCACGGCGACCGGGCTGGGTGCCTGTACCCGTACGATCCAGAGCACCGAAACCTCGATCCCGGGTGCGGCGGCGTCGGTGCGGGCCGATGCACCGGACGCGATCGGGGCGGTGACCGGCAAGGCCGCCGTGGACGGATTCCTGAAGGCCGTCAAGGCGCAGGATCTCCAGACCATGAGCGCCATCTGGGGCACCACCAAGGGCGCGGCGCGAGACCAGATGAAACGCGACGATCTCGAAAAGCGCCTCATCATCATGCAGTGCACGCTCACCCATGATACGTGGGCGTTTCTCGAAGACCGACCGCGGCTGCAGACGGGTGGACGTCAGGAGTTCCAGCTCGAGCTCGTTCAGGCGCAGCGCAGCGCCAAGACCTCGATTCTGACGGTCAGTGGTCCCGGAGGCCGCTGGTTCGTGGAGGACATCGACCTCCTCCCGCTGAAGGAGTTCTGCCGCTAAGGGGCAGCGAACTGGACTGGTGACGCTGGACACTCCGACTAGTATTCGGACAGTTCAACCAGAACCCCGCCAGTGGCGCTTGGATGGAGAAACGCGATGCGCTTCCCCTCCGCCCCCAGGCGTGGCGTTTCATCGATAAGCCGGAGGCCGGCATCACGGCAGCGCTGCAAGGTGCCGTCGAGGTCGTCTACCGAGAAGCAGACGTGGTGAATACCGGGCCCCCGTTTGGCGACGTACTTGCCGATCGGGGAGTCGTCGGACTTTGCTTCGAGGAGCTCCACCAACGATTCGCCGGCCGCCAGTCCCACGATGGCGGCGCCGTCGGCGTCGTCGAGTGGAACCTCGGGCATACCGAGGACATCTCGGTACAAAGGAATCAGCTCGTCGAGGGCACGCACCGCGATCCCGATGTGGGCGATGCGCGTGCCGCGGCGTACGGAATCGGTCATGGTCGGTGGTGTGAGTGCGGGCGTGAACGCATTCCGAATTCTAATCCTGCAGACGGGCGCGAGAGCAACCGGTAAAGGCCGGGAGCCGCGCCGACGGAGCACATGATGGCGAACGCAGTAGAAGTGAACGACGGCACATTCGCGGCCGAGATCGAGCAGCATGCAGGGCTCGCCGTGGTGGATTTCTGGGCCACGTGGTGCGCGCCGTGCCGCATGATTGCGCCCATGGTCGAAGCCCTCGCCACCGAGTACGCCGGTACGGTGAAGGTCGCCAAGCTCGACGTGGACAACAACCAGAAGACTTCGGCACGATTTAATGTGCGTTCGATCCCGACGATCCTGTTCTTCAAGGACGGCAAGCTGATTGATCAGGTCGTTGGCGCCGTGCCGCGTCCGCAGCTTGAAGCGAAGTTCAAGGAGCACGCCTGACCGACGTGGGCGACGCGCCCGGTTCGGCCGAATCGGAGGTCATTGCCTCCGATCTTGCCGACCGGGCGGCGACGCTCTGGCCGCAAGCGGCCATCCCCGGCGCGTTGCATATCGTCAGCACGCCGATCGGGAATCTGGGGGACATTTCCCTGCGCGCCCTCGCCGTGCTCAAGGAAGTTGCGGTGATCTGCTGTGAGGACACCCGGCACGCGCGCACCCTGCTCAGCCGCTACGGCATCGGCACGCCGACCATCGCGGTGCATGAGCACAACGAAGCCAGCGTGATTCCGCGGCTCGTCGCCCGCCTGAAAGAGGGCGACGCCATCGCCCTGATCAGCGACGCGGGTACCCCGCTGGTATCCGACCCCGGCGCCCGTTTGGCCGAGGCCGCGGCCACGGCCGGTGTGCGCGTGGTGCCGATCCCGGGCGCCTCGGCGGTGCTCGCCGCCCTCGTGGCCTCCGGCATGGTGCCGCACCCGTTCACGATGCTGGGATTTCCCGCGCGGAAAGGCAAGGAGCGCGAGGAGCAGTTGGCCCTCGCCGCCCGCCTGCCGCATGCGGTGGTGCTGTACGAGTCGCCTAATCGACTGGTTGACACGTTGCGTGATCTGGCGGCCATCACAGGGAGCACCCGGCCGGTCGCCGTGGCCCGCGAGCTGACCAAGCACTTTGAAGAGGTCAAACGCGGAACGCTCGAGGAGGTGGCCGCGTATTACGAGGGTACGCCACCGCGTGGGGAAATCGTGATCGTTTTGGGCGGCGCGTCGGTAGTCGCCCCGAGTGAAGACGGACTCCAGGCGGTGGCCGTGGCGCTGCGCGAGGAAGGATTCCGTCCTCGCGAAATCGTCCAGCGGCTCATGGACGAACATGGTGCCAGCCGCAATCTCGCCTACCGACTCGCCCACGATCCCTGATGCGGCTTCCGGCCCGTCGTTCCCTTCGCGTTGTAGTGCTTGCCGCCGTCGCCGGCGTGTCGTTGGCGTTCGCGCCGATGCATGCGGGGCGTGGCCCCGGTCGCCTCGCGATTGCTCGTGTACAGTACGAGGGCGGCGGCGATTGGTATGCCAATCCGTCCAGCCTGCCGAATCTCATTCGCGAGATCGCCGAGCGGACCGCGCTGCCGATCGAGCGCGCGGAAGCGAAGGTCACCTTCACCGACTCGGCGCTCTTCGACTTTCCGTTCCTGCACATCACGGG
>CAIUOO010000009.1 GCA_903900795.1 uncultured Gemmatimonadota bacterium
CCCCGTGTCCAACATGGGGGCCTTGCTCCAAGGGCGCACCTCCAGCGTGCAGGTGCTGCAGAACGGGGGTGCTGGTACCGGTTCGCGCATCCGTATCCGGGGACAGAACTCCTTTTCGCTGTCGAACGATCCCATCGTCGTGATCGACGGCGTCCGAGCGAATTCGGCAATCAATAACAGTCTGAGCACCGGCGGCCCGGGGCCGTCGCGTCTCGACGATATTAATCCGGCAGAAATCGAGACGATCGAAATCGTGAAGGGGCCGTCGGCCGCCACGCTTTATGGAACGGAAGCGGCGAACGGCGTGGTCGTCATCACGACAAAGCGCGGCAAGTCGGGGAAGACGGTGTACAACCTCAGCGCCGAGAACGGTCGGATCAACAACATTTCGACGTTCCCCGACCTCTGGTCGCTGTGGGGCCGCACGGCCGCGAACCCGACGCGGTCGCTCCCATGCTTCCTGACCGCCGTGTCACTCGGCACCTGCACGAACATCGATTCGTTGTCGCGTGGCAATATCATGAACGTGCCGGACCTGACGCCGATCGGTGACGGCAGCCGCCGTCAGTACAACCTGCAGGCAACCGGTGGTAACGACCGCGTCCAATTCTTCCTCTCCGGCCAGACCGAAGAGGAGACCGGCATTTACAAGATGCCCGACTACGAGGTGCGTCGTCTCACGCAGCGCCGCGGCGTCAGCGAATTGCCGTCGAACATCTTGCGTCCGAACGCTCTCGGCCGAAACAGCTTTCGCGCCAACGTGAACGCCGAAGTGCGCAAGGGCCTCTTCGTGCAGGCGTCGTCGGGCTACGTGAACAGCGATGTCCGCATTCCGCAGTTTATCGGCGGCGGCGAAGGCATCATGACGACCGCCATCAGCGGTGCCTGGCGCGGTGATCTCGTCGATGCGCAAGGCGATTCGTTGCGCGGATACCGTGCGTGGATGCTGGGTGACGCCATGTCGCAAACCACCACACAGGCACTCAATCGCTTCATCAATACACTGAGTGCGCAGTGGGCACCCACCACGTGGCTCTCCACCCGGGCGGCACTCGGCTCGGACTATACGAGCCGCAATGACCTCTTCCTCGCCAAGGTCGGCGAGGCGCCGTCTACGGGCACGCTGCGTCAGGGCAACATCACCAACAGCCGTGGTGGAACCAACCAGCAAACGGCCGACTATGGTGCGGCCGCGACGTTTCAGCTGACGGATTGGGCCAAGTCGATCACCTCGGTCGGTATGCAGTATGTGCGGAACGCGATCGCCACGACGGCCGGTACCGGTATCGGGTTGCCGCCGGGTGGTGTGACGGTGTCGTCGGCTGCGACGCGCTCCAGCACGCAAACCATCGATGAGCGCCGCACCTTGGGCTATTACGTCGAGCAGCAGGTGGCGCTGCGCGATCGGTTGTTCATCACGGGCGGCTTGCGTCGCGACGCGGCCAGCGCCTTCGGCAAGAACACGCGTGCCGTGTACTACCCGAAGCTCGGCGCCTCGTGGCTGCTGTCCGACGAGACGTTCCTGAACCTGCCGGACTTCGTGAATTCGCTGCGCTTGCGTGGTACCTACGGGGCGTCGGGACAGATTCCGGGTGCCACGGACGCGGTACGCTTCTATTCGCCCGGACCGCTGACCACCTCGGCGGCCGATGCATCCGGCGCGTCGCTGGGCTCACTCGGGAACGCGAACCTCAAGCCGGAGTTCTCGGCGGAAACCGAGTTCGGGTTTGACGTCGCCATGTTCAATGGCGGCACGAACATCGAAGTGACGTCGTACAACAAGAGCACGACGGACGCGCTCATTCGCCGCGAGATTGCGCTCTCGTTGGCCGGGTTGCCGACACAGTTTGTGAATATCGGCAACATCAAGAACTCGGGCCTCGAAATGACGTGGAATCAGCGCGTGATCGAGCGCGACGCGGCGTCGCTGTCATTCATGGTCACGGGGTCCACGAACCAGAACCGTATGACGAAGCTCGGTGAGGGCATCTCGCCCATCGCCTCGGCGGGTGGCCGCGGTACGCAGCGTAACCTGCCAGGATACCCGCTCTTCGGCTTGTGGGACAAGACCATCTCGTTCGATGACAAAAACGGTGACGGTATCATCGTGTTCAACTCGAACAAGGCGCTCAGCGAGCTGACGTTCAGTGATACGGCCGTGTATCAGGGCAACACGTTCCCGACGCGTGAGATTTCCTTCACGCCGACTCTCTCCCTGTTCAAGAAGAAGCTGACGGTATCCGGTCAGGTGGACAGCAAGTGGGGGTTCAAGAAGTTCAACAACACCCTTCGCCACCAGTGCCAGAGCGCGGTGTCCTGTCGTGGCCGTTACGATCGTACGGCCTCGCTGCAAGAGCAGGCCAACGCGCTGGCGACGGCACAGACGGTGTATACGGGGATGTTCGAGAACGGAGCGTTCACGCGCTTCCGTGAGTTGTCGGTGTCCTATCAGATGCCGACCAAGTGGGCCAACTCCCTGCGGGCTTCGCGGTGGAACGTGGTGTTCACCGGCCGGAACCTTGGCGTGATCACCGACTACTCGGGCGTCGATCCAGAAGCGGCCTCGTCGAATCTTGACGACGCGACCGGTGGCGAGGAGTTCTTCTCGACCCCGCCGGTGCGCGTTTTGATGCTGCGCATGAACTTTACCTTTTGAGGCGAGTCACACTCATGCGATTCCTCCATACCACGCGCCGGATGACCCGGGCGGTCGGCGCCGTGACGGCCGCCGTGACGGCCGCCGTGACGGCCGCCGTGACGGTGGCCGGGTGTAGCTCAGACCTGCTGACTGTGACCACGCCCAACGTGATCGCCGAGGATGCCATCGGCGGCAGCCTCGGCGTGACGACCCTGCGCCACGGTACCGTGATGGACTTCATCGTCTCGTACTCCGGCACGCAGGACGGCTTCGCCGTGGTGACTGGTAACCTTGGTGACGAAATCCAAACGACCGATAACTTTGCGGACCGCTTCGGAACGGACGGGCGTAGCTCGGACGAACTGTTCAGCGGCGCCGTGGTTGCGACGTACCGGCAGCTGCAATTGGCGCGTGCCGGTCTGTCGTCCACGATTGAGAAGTGGATCGCGGTCAAGCCGACGACCGCGGCCGCCAAAGACTCTCTGAGCGAGTTGTACGCTCTCCGTGGGTTCACGGAAGCGGCCTTCGGTGAGGGGTACTGCTCGGGCGTGCCGTTCAGCACCGTTTCGGTGAGCGGTGAATTCCAGTATGGCGACCCACTCACCACGGCACAGATCTTTGGTCGTGCGTCGTCGACGTTGGATAGCGCGCTCGCCAATGCCACAGGCACCACGTCCCGCAGCCTCGCGGCGGTGGGTAAAGCGCGCGTGCTGCTGGGACTTGGGCAGTTCGCCCAGGCGGCAGCGGCGGTGAGTGCCGTACCGACCACGTTCCGGTACACGCTGAACCACTCGATCGCGACCACTCGGCAGAACAACGGCCTCTGGACGGCGATGTACAACGCCGGTTCACGCTACACCATCGGGACGGCCGAGGGCACGAATGGCATCGGTTATCTCGTGACACCGGCAGACCCACGTGTGCCGTGGATCCCGACCACCAACACCGGTTTCGACGGCACCAGCACCAACCTGCCGCGCCAGCTCAAGTACACGTCGCAGTCGGCACCGTTCGTGCTGGCGGATGGGATCGAGGCACGTCTCATCGAGGCCGAAGCGCGGCTGCAGGGCGCCACTCAGGCCGATCGTGACGCGATGTTTGCGCAGTTGAATACCCTGCGCGCTACGGGCATCACGCCGGCGATTGCAGCCATGCCCACCTCTCCTACGACCCAGTCGGCGGCCGTCGACATGTTGTTCAAGGAGCGGGCGTACTGGCTGTGGCTGACGGGCCATCGCCTTGGCGACATGCGCCGCCTGATCCGTCAGTACGGTCGCACGGCGGCGACCGTGTTCCCGGTGGGCAACATCCGCTACCGCCCCGGCCAGACCTACGGGAATGATGTGAACCTGGTGATTCCGTTCAACGAGCGGAACAACCCGAAGTTCAAAGGGTGTCTCGATCGAAACCCGTAAGATCCACTCGCGTTGACGCTGAGAAGGCCGCCATGGCACTGGAGTGGCGGCCTTCTCAGTCGTGTCCCCCGTGAGAACCTTGACAAAAGCCAAGGGTCCGACTCACGTTTAAACGGTTATCCGGCCCTGTGCGTAAGTATGCATCTGTATAGCCTGCAGAATCCTGCCCGTTCCCGCCTGAGCCCGGAGTTCCGAGGATGAAATCCTTGGCTGCTGCTGCGGTTGGTGGCTTGTCGCTCCTCGCTGTTGCGATCATCGATCGACCTGATCCGACGACGACCTCGACGTTGACATCGCCGTTCGCCTCGTCCGCTTCATTCGACCCCCCGCCGTCGGATCCTCGCGGTCGGCCGTCGACGCCCGTTCGACCCGGTCCGGGGCATCCCGTGCTGGCCACCGCGCCAACCGCCATCGCGCCGGCGGCGCTCAACGACGTCGTCAAGAAGAACTGCGCCGGCTGTCACAGCGATCAGCGCAAAATGGGCAACTTCTCGCTGCAGTCGTTCGATCTGGCCACGGTCGGCGCCACGTCGCCGATCATCGCGGAGAAGATCATCGGGAAGCTGCGCACGGGCATGATGCCACCGCCGGGACGTCCGCGTCCGGCTGGTGACACGCTCGAGGTGCTCACGGAGACGCTCGAACGGCAGATGGACGCCATCGCGGTGCGGAAGCCGGATGTGGGTCGTCGCTCGTTTCAGCGGCTCAATCGTGCCGAGTACGAACGCGCGATCAAGGACCTGCTTACGGTCAGCGTGAACGCCGAGTCGTGGCTGCCACTCGATACCAAGAGCGCGAATTTCGATAACATCGCGGACGTGCAGATCCCGTCGGCTACGGTGCTCGAGTCATACCTCGACGCAGCCAACGCCATCAGCCGCTTAGCGGTTGGTGATGCCAAGGCCAACCTGTCGACCACCACCTTCAAGGTCTCGCGCCTCGCCAATCAGAACGGACGCGACGGCGACACGCCGATCGGCACTCGCGGCGGGGGATCGGCCACGCATTACTTCCCGGCCGACGGCGAGTACGTATTTGCGGTCTCGCTGCACTCCACGCCGATCGGCCAGCTGGTCGGCTCCAATGCGCCGTTCGACGAGAAGATCGAAATCTCGGTGGATGGAGAGCGTGTGGCATTGCTCGATATCGATCGCGGCCTGCACGAGAGTGAGCCGAATGGTTTGGATATCAAGACCAAGCCGATCACGGTAAAGGCCGGCCCGCGCGTGGTAGCGGCGGCCTACGTGCGCACGTTCGAAGGTCCGGTTGAAGATCTCATGACGCCGATCGGGAACAGCCTGCCCGACACGCAGATCGGCATCCAGGACGGGATCACGATTCAGGGCCACATGAAGCTGTTTACGGTCACGGGCCCGTTCAATCCCACGGGGGTGTCGGATACGCCGAGCCGTCGGCGCATTTTCAGCTGCCGTCCGCTCAGTGCCGCTGAGCAGCGGCCGTGCGCCGAACGCATCGTGAATCGCATCGGCTCGCAGGCCTATCGTCGTCCGCTCACGGTGAGTGACCGCAAGGCGATCATGAGCTTCTACGACGAGGAAGCGAAGTCGGGCGGCTTCGAGAGTGGCGTCCGCGGTGCGGTCGAAGCGATTCTGGCCAGCCCCTACTTCGTGTTCCGGGCCGATGAAGTCGCGGTGACCGCGAAACCGGGGTCGAAGGTGGTGGTCAGTTCCACCGACCTCGCCTCGCGCCTGTCGTTCTTCCTGTGGGGCACGCTCCCCGACTCCACGCTCACGAGCGTCGCCCAGCGTGGCCTGCTCACCGATACCACGGTGTTGGTGGCGCAGACGAAGCGCATGCTGGCCGATCCGCGCGCTGATGCGCTCTCCACGCGCTTTGCCGCGCAGTGGCTGCGGTTGCAGGACATCGAGAAGGTTCATCCAGATCCGCTGCTGTACCCGGCATTCAATCTGCAGCTCGCCAAGAACATGCAGAAGGAAACGGAGCTGTTCGTGGCCAGCCTGGTACGCGAGAATCGCAGCCTGCTCGACCTGTACACAGCCGACTACACGTATGTGAACGAAGAGCTGGCCCGGCACTACGGTATGGCCGACGTGGTGGGCCCGGATTTCCGTCGCGTCCAGTACACCGACAAGAATCGCGTCGGCATTTTGGGACACGG
>CAIUOO010000010.1 GCA_903900795.1 uncultured Gemmatimonadota bacterium
AGGGTGACGGTGCGGAGATGGCGCGGATCGAATTGGTCCAGAGCTGAGGAGATCGGACATGGCTATCGATAGACACCGCTGCTACGTCTGCGACAAGGGCGTTGCCTTTGGAAACAGCGTCTCGCACGCGAACAACAAGACGCGCCGCACGTGGAGACCCAATCTCCAGGTCGTGCGTACCCTCAGCGAAGGGAAGGTTATCAAAGTGAAGGCCTGCACGCGGTGCATCGCGGCCGGCAAGATCACCCGCGCTCCGCGCGGTCAGGTTGCCGTCGCCTAACACGGCGACGGTGACGCCTCAACGGGGAGCTCGCAGTTGCCGGGCTCCCCGTTTTGTACGTTTGTCATCCGTGGTTGCCACTCACGAGTCCTGACTTTCGACCGAGTACTCTGTTGAAGACTGCACTGATCACCGGGATTACCGGACAGGACGGCTCCTACCTCGCCGAGCTGCTGCTCGCCAAGGGCTATCGCGTCGTCGGCGTCGTTCGACGCTCATCCACGACCCCCTACGAACGCATCGCCCATCTCGTCGATCGCGTCGAGCTCGTGTCAGCCGATCTGCTTGATCAGACGTCGCTGACCGATGTCGTGCACGAAACGCAGCCAGATGAGATCTATAATCTCGCCGCCCAAAGCTTCGTGCAGACCTCATGGACCCAGCCCGTGCTCACCGGTGAATTCACCGCACTTGGCGTCACGCGGATGCTGGAAGCCATGCGCAAGGCCGCGCCCAAGTCACGTTTCTATCAGGCCAGTTCGAGCGAACAGTTCGGCAAGGTCGTCGAGACGCCGCAGCGCGAATCCACGCCGTTCTATCCCCGCTCGCCGTATGGCGTCGCCAAGGTCTACGGCCACTGGATTACCGTGAACTATCGCGAAAGCTTCAATCTGTTCGCGGTCTCCGGTATCCTGTTCAATCACGAGTCGCCGCGTCGCGGTCTCGAATTCGTGACGCGAAAGATCACCGACGCCGTCGCGCGTATCAAACTTGGGCTTCTGCACGAACTGCGCCTCGGCAACCTTGAATCCCGTCGTGACTGGGGCTTTGCCGGGGATTACGTCGAGGCGATGTGGCGCATGCTGCAACTTGACGAGCCCGATGATTTCGTGATCGGAACCGGTGAGACGTATTCGGTGCGCGATTTCTGCGTCGCGGCCTTCGGTGCTGTGGATCTCGATTACCGAGAGTATGTCAAGCAGGACGAGAAGTTCTTCCGGCCGGCCGAGGTCGATCTGCTGGTCGCCGATCCTCTCAAGGCCGAGCAGAGGCTTGGGTGGACACCGAAGGTCCAGTTCGCCGAGTTGGTGAGCATGATGGTCGCCGCCGATCTCGCGCGGTACGAACGCCTTCGGTGATTCGCTCGTGAAGCGGGTGCTCGTGACCGGAGCCGCCGGCTTTGTGGGGACGTACATGCTCGACGCGCTACGGACGACAGGGGTCGACGTCATGGCGCTCGCCACCAACGCGGCGGAGGCGCCGTCCGACGCCGGGGAGATAGTCTGGCGATACGGTGATCTCCGAGACGAGCGGTACGTAGCCGACGTGGTGGACGCGGCACGGCCCGACACGGTCATCCATCTGGCCGCGATCTCCCATGTGCTGGCGGCCGCCGCCGATCCGGTACTCGCGTGGGACGTCAATGTCACGGCGACCGCGCGGTTACTCCATGCGCTTGGCCGCGCCCGTGATACGGGTTTATGCGATCCAATGGTGCTCGTCGTTGGCAGCGCGGAGCAGTACGGACGGCACGATACGCAGGAGTTCCCATTGGTCGAGAGCTCGGTTCAGGCGCCCCGAACCGTCTATGCGGCCACCAAAGCGGCGCAGGAGTTGCTCGCCATGCAGTGCTGGCGGGCCACCGGGCTCAAAGTCGTCGTCGCCCGGAGCTTCAACCATAGCGGTGTCGGGCAGCCAACACGGTTTTTGCTGCCGGCGCTGGTACAGCGCGCCGTCGACCTGCGTGGTGCGGAACCGGGGACGAGTATGCCCGTCGGCAATCGCTCGCCGATACGCGACTACCTTCATGTAAGTGACGTCGTTGCTGCGTATATTTCGCTTTGCCAACGGGGGACGCCTGGCGAGGCGTACAATGTGGCCAGTGGCACCGGATGGTCGGTGCAGCAGGTGCTCGACAGGGTTCTGGCGCGTGCCGGTGTGCAGGCGACGCCCGTCGAAGATCCGGCGCTGGTACGCCCCGTTGACGTCCCCGTCTTGATCGGGGATTCGCACAAATTGCAGCGCGCCACCGGATGGTCTGCCACGCGCGCTCTTGACGACATCATCGACGATCTCCTCCATGCCGCGACGCTCTGACCTGCACCGGATTCTCGTGATCGGCTCTGGACCGATCGTGATCGGACAGGCTGCTGAATTTGATTATTCCGGAACGCAGGCCACCAAGGCCCTGCGTGAAGAGGGATACGAGGTCATCCTCGTGAATTCCAATCCGGCCACCATCATGACCGACCCGGAGTTCGCCGACCGCACCTATATCGAGCCGGTTACGACCGAGTTCGTCGAGAAAGTGATCGCCAAGGAACGCCCCGACGCCGTGTTGCCCACCATGGGGGGACAGACCGCGCTCAATGTCGCGCTCGCGCTCTATGACAGCGGTGTGCTCGAGAAGTACGGCTGCGAACTCATCGGCGCGAACGCCCGTGCCATTCGCGTCGCGGAGGATCGCAAGCTCTTCGGCGAAGCGATGACCAAGATCGGACTCAAGTGCCCGACTGGCCGAACCGTCACCACGCTCGACGAGGCGATCGCCGGCGTTGAAGAGACGGGCTTCCCGTCCGTCATCCGCCCGTCGTTCACGCTCGGCGGGACGGGTGGCGGCATTGCGTACAACCGCGAAGAGTTCGAGACGATGGTGCGTCGCGGCCTCGACTTGTCGCCTGTGGGGTCCGTACTGATCGAGCGGTCGCTGCTTGGCTGGAAGGAGTATGAGCTCGAGGTGATGCGCGATTGCGCCGACAATGTCGTCATCGTCTGCTCGATCGAAAACCTCGATCCGATGGGCGTGCACACCGGTGATTCCATCACCGTCGCACCCGCAATGACGCTCACCGATCGCGAGTATCAACTGATGCGCGACGCGGCGGTCTCCATCATCCGCGAGATCGGCGTCGATGCCGGCGGTTGCAACATCCAGTTCGCCGTGAATCCGAAGGACGGCGAGTTGATCGTCATCGAGATGAATCCGCGTGTGTCGCGCTCGTCGGCCCTCGCGTCGAAGGCGACCGGGTTTCCGATCGCCCGCATCGGTGCCAAGCTCGCAGTCGGCTATACGCTCGACGAAGTCCCGAACGACATTACCAAGACGACGCCGGCCAGCTTCGAACCGGTGCTCGACTATGTAATCGTCAAGTGCCCGCGTTTCGCATTCGAGAAGTTCACGTCATCCGATCCTGGCCTGACCACGCAGATGAAGTCGGTTGGCGAGTCGATGGCGATCGGCCGTACGTTTAAGGAAGCGTTTCAGAAAGCGCTCCGGGCGCTCGAGACCGGCCGCAGCGGCTGGACGGTCGGTGAGCGGCTCGTTGATGACCGGCTCGCCGAAGGCTCGAAGGAAGAGCTCCGTGGCGCACTGCGTCGGCCCACACCGGAGCGCATTTACCAGCTCAAGCGCGCCATGCTGCTGGGGATGGGCACGGTGGAACTGCACGAGATCACCGGCATAGATCCGTGGTTCCTCGACCAGTTACACGAGCTGATCGTCGCCGAGGCTGAATACCAGCACGAGGCCACGATCGACGCAGAAGGTATGCGTCGCATGAAGCGCCTCGGATTCTCTGATCGCCAGCTCGGCGCCTTGCGGGGCGTCACCGAACATGAAGCCCGCGCGCTGCGCTGGTCGCTCGGCGTGCGACCCGCGTATAAGATGATCGACACCTGTGCCGGCGAGTTCCCCTCCAGCACGCCATATCTGTACGGCTGCTACGACGAGGAGAGCGAAGCAGCGACCGAAGGCCGTCAGAAAGTCATCATCCTCGGTTCCGGTCCCAACCGAATCGGTCAGGGTGTGGAGTTTGATTACTGCTGCGTGCGTGCGGTGCTGGCCCTGCGCGAGCGGGGCTACGAGACGATCATGGTCAACTCGAACCCCGAGACCGTCTCTACCGACTTCGATATTTCCGATAAGCTCTACTTTGAGCCGCTCACGCTCGAAGACGTGCTCGAAATCGTCCATCGCGAGAACCCGCTCGGCGTCATCGTGCAGCTCGGTGGACAGACGCCGCTCAAACTCACGCGTCCGCTCGAAGCGGCGGGGGTGCGCATTCTTGGCACGTCGCCCGACGCCATCGACATCGCGGAGGATCGTCGCCGCTTTGAGGCAATCGTGCGCGAATTGGGTATCGCCCAGCCGGCAAACGGCACGGCCACCAGCGTCGATGAAGCGGTGGAAATTGCCGACCGCATCGGGTATCCCGTGCTCGTGCGCCCGTCGTACGTGCTCGGTGGACGCGCCATGGAGATCGTGCACGATGCTACGTCCTTGCGTGGATACTTCGAGCGCGCCGCCCGCGTGAGCGAAGACCGCCCGGTGCTGGTGGACAAGTTTCTGGAAGATGCATTCGAGGCCGATGTCGACGCACTCTCCGATGGCACGAATGTGGTGATCGGTTCGGTCATGGAGCACATCGAGAGCGCCGGGATTCATTCCGGCGACTCGGCGTGTGTCCTGCCGCCGTACCTGATTCCGCAGGCAGCAGCCGATCAGATGCGCGCGCATACGGTCGCCTTCGCCAAGAAGCTTGGCGTCGTTGGCCTCATCAACGTGCAGTACGCGTACAAGGACGGTGTGGTGTACGTGATTGAGGTCAACCCGCGTGCGTCGCGCACCGTGCCTTTCGTCTCGAAGGCCATTGGCGTGTCGCTCGCCTCCGTCGCGGCCCGCCTGATGCTGGGCGAGACGTTGGCAGAGATCGGCTTCACCTCGGAAATCGTACCGCCCTTCTTCAGCGTGAAGGAAGCCGTTTTCCCGTTCAACAAGTTCCGCGAGTTCGATCCGGTGCTCGGCCCCGAGATGCGCTCTACCGGCGAGGTCATGGGCATCGATGAAGACTTCGGTACGGCGTTCATGAAGTCGCAGTTGGCCGCCGACAACGCACTCCCGCGGACGGGCGCGGTCTTCATCACCGTGAACGATTCCGACAAGCCGAGCGCCGCGAAGTTGGCCGCGCGGTTCCACGAGCTTGGCTTCACGCTCTACTCGACCAGCGGTACCGCCGCGTATCTGCGCGAGCGCAACATCCCGGTGCAGTCGGTGCTCAAGGTCAGTGAAGGCCGCCCGCACGGCGTCGACATGATTTTGAACGGCGAGATTCAATTGCTCGTCAACACCCCGCTCGGCAAGCACGCACAGGTCGACGACGAGCGCTTGCGACAGGCCGCGATCAGCAACCGCGTGCCCTACACGACCACCCTCTCGGCGGCCAGCGCCGCGGCCGAAGCGATCGCCGCGCGTCAGTCACGCGAACCGGGGGTGCGCTCGCTGCAGGAGTGGCACGTCATGCTGGCCGCGGCGCTCGCCGTGAGCGCCGCCACCGTGAGCGCCGCCACCGTGAGCGCCGCCACCGTCGGTGCCGCCACCGTCGGTGCCGCATGAGCATCCCGGGTATGGTCGCGTCGGCGGGGCAGGGGCACGTCGCATTGGGCGTGGTGCTCGGCGAGGGCGCGCTCGTGCACGAGTCGGCCTATGTCGATGCTGGCGCGGTGATCGGTGCCGGATCACGGGTCTGGCATTTCTGCCACGTGCTCGGCGGCGTCGAAATCGGCGCGCACTGCTCGCTTGGACAAAACGTCGTCGTGATGAACGGCGTTGTGATCGGTGAGAACGCCAAGATCCAGAATAACGTGTCGGTATACGAAGGCGTGGAGCTCGAGGCCGACGTGTTTTGCGGCCCGTCCATGGTCTTCACCAACGTGTACAATCCACGCAGTGCGGTCTCGCGGAAAAATGAGTACCGCCGCACCCTCGTGCGTCGGGGGGCGACGATCGGGGCGAATGCCACGATCGTGTGCGGCGTGACGATCGGACGATTCGCGTTCATCGGAGCCGGCGCGGTCGTCAATCGCGATGTGCCGGATTACGCGCTCGTCGCGGGCGTCCCGGGCAAGCGGATCGGCTGGATGTCAGAAGCTGGGCATAGGATGGAGTCGCTGAGCCTGGCCGGAGCGGAGGGCGCGCACGAGGTGTTGCGTTGCCCGGGCACCGACGCGCGGTACGAACGGCATGGCGACGTGGTTGTTCGCCTCGAGGAGAGACGATGAACGTGAATGGCATTCCCGCTGGAGCGCGCATCCGTGTCGCCCTACTGGGATGCGGTCGCATCAGCAAGAATCACTTCGACGCGCTCGCGAAGCTTCCCGGTCTCGAGCTCGTCGCCGTGTGCGATATAGTCGCCGAGCGCGCGGAGCAGGCCGGCTCGACGTATAGCGTGCCCTGGTTCACAAGCTACGAACAGATGCTGTCGGACGTCGCGAGCGACGCGGTGATCATTGCGACGCCGTCCGGTTTGCATCCGCAGCACGGGATTCTTGCGGCCAAGGCGGGTCGTCACGTGATCTCGGAAAAGCCGATGGCAATCTCGCTGGCCGCCGCCGATGCGCTCGTGCAGGCCTGCGACGACCACCAGGTGCAGCTGTTCGTCGTGAAGCAAAACCGCCTCAATCCGGCGATCGTGCTGCTCAAGCGCGCGATCGAGCGTGGACGCTTCGGGCGGATCTATATGGCGAACTGCACGGTCCGCTGGACGCGGCCGCAGGATTATTATGACCAGGCGCCGTGGCGCGGGACGTGGGAGTTCGACGGCGGCGCCTTCATGAATCAGGCGTCGCACTACGTCGATCTGGTGCAGTGGCTGGTCGGCCCCGTCGAAAGCGTGATGGCGAAGACCGCGACCATGGCACGGCGCATCGAGGCTGAGGACAGCGGCGCCGCGGTGCTCAAGTTCCGCTCCGGTGCCATCGGCGTCATCGAAGTCACGATGCTGACCTTCCCCCGGAATCTCGAAGGGTCCATTACCATCCTCGGCGAGAAGGGGAGCGTGAAGATCGGTGGCACGGCGGTCAACAAAGTCGAACATTGGACCTTCGCCGATTACGACGATGACGACAAGCTCGTCGAACAGGCCAACACCAATCCGCCAAGCGTGTACGGTTTCGGACATGAAGGGTATTACCGCAATGTCGAATCGGTACTGCGTGGTGACGCGCGTCCCGATACGGACGGTCGTGCGGGTCGCAAGTCGCTCGAACTCATTCTGGGGATCTACGAATCGGCGAAGACGGGCCGTGACGTCCCCCTGCCGCTTCGCGTCAACATCTGAAATCATCCGTCATGGCCGTTCCTCTTCTCGATCTTAAGGCGCAGCACGCCACCATCCGCGATGAAGTCGTCGCCGCGGTGATGGACGTCGTGGATCAGCAGGCGTTCATCCTCGGCGATCCCGTCGCGCAGCTCGAGTGCAGCGTCGCTGGCCTGTCGCAGGTCAAGTACGCCGTCGGCTGCGCCAACGGCACCGACGCCTTGCTGCTGGCGCTGCGCGCGCTTGACGTCGGTGCTGGCGACGAGGTCGTCACCACGCCGTTCACGTTCTTTGCGACTGCCGGCGCGGTGCACAACGTCGGCGCACGTCCAGTATTCGTCGACATCGATCCGCGGACGTTCAACATCTCGCCCAATGCGATTCGTTCGGCGGTGAACGAGAAGACCAAGGCGGTGATCGCCGTCGACCTGTTTGGTCAGATGACGGCCATCGAGCAGGTCAACGAGGCAGCGCAGGGACGTCCGGTGATCGAAGACGCCGCCCAGTCGATCGGCGCGAGCCGGCGGATCAATGGCGCCACGGTGATGGCGGGGGAAGCCGCGACGATCGGCACGTACAGCTTTTTCCCGTCAAAGAATCTTGGCGGATACGGCGACGGCGGCATGATGGTCACGCAGGATGAGGCGCTGTTCGAGGCGCTCATGAAGCTTCGTACGCACGGGAGTCGTCGCACGTATTTCCACGAGATCGTCGGCTATAACAGCCGACTCGATGCGCTCCAGGCCGCCGTGCTGCGCGCCAAACTACCGCATCTGGAATCGTGGAGTGCCGCGCGACGTCGGAATGCGGCGCATTACGATGCCGCGTTCGCCGATCTGCCCGAAGTGGTCACGCCGTATATCGATCCGGCCAACACCTCGATCTACAACCAGTACACGATCCGTGTGCCACAGCGCGATGCGCTGCAGGCACATCTCAAGGATCGCGCGATCGGTTGCTCCGTCTACTATCCGCTACCACTGCACTTGCAGCCGTGCTTCGCGTATCTCGGCTACCAGCAGGGGCAGTGCCCCGAGTCGGAACGCGCGGCGCTCGAAGTGCTGTCGTTGCCTGTTTTTCCTGAGCTCACCACTGTACAACTCGATGAAGTCATCGGCGCAGTGCGAGCCTTCTTTGGACGCTGAGGCGTACGACATGGTCGACTCCCGGTCGATGAAGGACCACCTGCTCTCGAAGATTCAAGACCGCACTGCCGTGATCGGCGTGATCGGTCTGGGCTACGTGGGGTTGCCGCTCGCGATGGAGTTCGTCCACGCCGGCTTTCGTGTCATCGGATACGACGTGAGCCAGCGCGTCATCGACCTGCTCATGGCTGGACAGTCGCATATTCAGGATATCCCGAGTCGGGTGGTTCAGGACGCAGTGGCGGCCGGAAACTTTGTGGCGACCGCCGTCGAGTCGCGCATCGGGGAATGCGACGCCATTTCGGTCGCGGTACCGACGCCGCTCTCGAAGACGCGCGATCCCGATATGGCGTTTGTGCTGGCCGCCGCCGACGCCATCGCGCGGCAAGCCCATCCCGGGATGTGCGTGGTGCTGGAAAGCACCACCTACCCGGGCACCACGCGGGAACTGCTACAGCCGCGGCTCGAGGCGATGGGGCTCACGGTCGGTAAGGACGTGTTCGTCGCGTTCAGCCCTGAGCGCGTCGATCCGGGCAACCCCTTCTACCAGACGAAGAACACCCCAAAGGTAGTTGGCGGCGTCACGCCCGCCTGTGTTGAGGTCGCGAGCGCGCTGTACGCGAGCTGTATCGACGTGGTAGTCCCGGTCTCCTCGCCGGAAGCGGCTGAGCTGGTCAAGTTACTCGAAAACACCTTTCGGGCGGTCAACATCGGCTTGGTGAACGAGATCGCGATCGTGTGTGACAAGCTGGGCGTGGACGTCTGGGAAGTCATCGACGCCGCTGCGACGAAACCCTTCGGTTTCATGAAGTTCACGCCCGGCCCGGGCATCGGCGGGCACTGTATTCCGCTCGACCCGCATTATCTCGCCTGGAAGATGCGCACGCTGAATTACAAGACGCGCTTCATCGACCTTGCCAGCGAAATCAATTCGCACATGCCGGAGTGGGTCGTGCAGAAGGTGGCCGACGCTCTCAATGAAGTCCGGAAGGCCGTGCGCGGCAGTCGCGTGCTGGTGCTCGGCGTCGCCTACAAGCGCGACATCGACGATGTCCGAGAGAGCCCGGCACTTGATGTCATCCGGTTGCTCGAGGAGCGTGGTGCCCACGTGGAGTTTCACGATCCGTTCGTGCACGAGTTCCGTGAGGATGGGCATGTCCGGAAGGGCGTGGAACTCAGCGACGAAATGCTGCGCTGGGCCGACGCCGTCGTGGTGGTCACCGACCACAAGAATGTCGACTACCAGCGCGTCGTGGACCATGCGGCCCTGCTCGTCGACACTCGCAACGTCACGGCCGGCCTCAAGGCCGGGCGTGCCCGTATCATCCCGCTGGCGTCCGGCACGCGGACCGTGGGCGCAACATCATGAGCCGAGCACCCGCGGGCGGTACGGATCCGCATCTGGTGCGTCGGGTACCAGAGTCCGCATGAGTCAACGACTTTCTCGCGTTGAGTTCCGCCTGCTGATGCTGCTCGGCGTTGCCGCAGCATTGGCGGGCTGTTCTCGTGGTTTCCAGCCTCGCGATTACGCAAATCCTGAAGCGCTCTTCCGTGCATCCCTGCTGGAATTCCAGCGGCACAAGTGGGACAACGCGAAGATCGGCTTCGAGCGCCTGACCAGTGATCTGTCGGCGCGCGATCCACTGTTGGCGCCGGCATACTTCTACCTGGCGCTGTCACACGAGCAACAGAAGGAATACCTCCTCGCGGCGCAGGCGTTCGAGCGTATTACCGACGGCTTTCCCGACGATACTCTGGCGTCAACGGCCATGCTCGGCGTCGGCCGAAGCTATCAGAGTTTGTGGCGGCGGCCGTCGCTCGATCCAGAGAACGGACAGAAGGCCGTCTCGATCCTCAGGGCGTTGCTCTCGTCGTATCCCGACAGTAAGGAAACGGACGACGCCAAGAAACGGATCATTCAGATCGAAGAGTGGATGGCCCAGAAGGACTACGACACCGGGGTCCACTACGTCCGTGTGCGTCGGTCCATAGATCCGGCGATCATCTACTTCAAAGATGTCGTCACGACGTATCCGAGCACGAAGGCCGCCCGCCTCTCGTGGCTTCGGCTCCATGAGCTGTACACGAAGATCCGCTGGAAGGAGGACGCCGCGGAAACGTGTACCGCCATGTGGCGGGCCTACCCTGACGATGCGTTGGTGAAGGTGGCTTGCGGCGCTCCGCCAGCCGATTCGGCCACCGCGGCCAAGGCTCCGCCACCGGCTGTCCCGTCGCCGGTGGCCTACGCGCGCCCCGGACCGGCGCGTCGCGGATGACCCGCTCCGTCTGACCCCGATGCGCATCGGCATCCTTGGTGGAAGTTTTGATCCGCCCCATGTCGGCCACCTCCTGGTGGCGCAGGATGCCCTCGACGAGCTCGCACTCGATCGGCTGTTGATCGTCCCGGCGGCCCAACAGCCGCTCAAGGGAACCGATCAGACGCCCGCTGAGCACCGGCTGGCGATGACGCGGACCTGTTTTGCCGGAATTTCGCGCATCGAGGTCGACCCCATCGAAATCGATCGGGGCGGGTTATCTTTCATGGTTGACACTGTGGACTCCCTGCGCCGACGTTGGCCGTCGGCGACGCTTCACCTGCTGGTTGGCGATGACGTGGTTCCCACGTTACCGCGTTGGCGCGACGTGTCTCGGTTATTGTCGATGGTGCAGCTGATCGTGCTGCACCGAGCCGACCGTGGTCACGATGTTGCCGCGCTCGCCGTCCCGCTGGAACGCGTCGGAGCCGCGATGGCACGGCGACTGGCGACGCGACGCGTCGATTTATCGTCAACCGAAATCAGGGCACGGGTTCGTGACGGGCGCTCCATTAGGGGGTTCGTTCCTGACGCCGTGGCGACTTACATAGCGACCACCGGACTGTATCTCGAGAATTCCCGGGAGTCGTCGACTACGGAGGGCCCAGCGCGCGCCTGATGGCGCACGGGGACTTCGCGGTCGCGACGCCCTTGCCATGAGGTTCGTATGCTGAAAGCCTTGATTGGGCGCGTGTTCGGCACGCGTCACGAACGTGAACGGAAGCGGGTGCAGCCGGTGCTGACGGAGATCCATGAGATCGAAGCGCGCCTGGCCTCGCTCTCTGATGCAGAGATTCAGGGGCAGACCGCCAAGTTCCGCGGACTCCTTGTCGAGCGCACCGGTCCGATTGAGAGCCGCATCGCGGAGCTCAAGGCGGTCAAGCACGACTCCGTCGACGCGGCGGAGCGCGAGCGTATCGACCTCGAACTGCAGGGCGCGGACGGTCGTGGCGGTGTGGAAGGGGAGTTGCGGACGGCGATCGCCGAGGTGCTCGACGAGCTGCTGCCGGAGGCCTTCGCGACGGTGCGCGAGGCGTGCCG
>CAIUOO010000011.1 GCA_903900795.1 uncultured Gemmatimonadota bacterium
CCTTGGCCTCATCGACGGTGATCACGCCGTCCTTGCCGACCTTTTCCATCGCTTCCGCGATGAGGTTACCGATCTCGGGGTCGTTGTTCGCCGAGATGGTGCCGACCTGCGCGATTTCCTTGCGGCCCGTGGTGGGCACGGAGATGCGCTTGAGCTCTTCGACGATGCTCGCCACGGCCTTTTCGATGCCGCGCTTAAGCGCCATCGGGTTGGAGCCGGCGGTGACGTTCTTGAGGCCTTCACGGAAGATCGCCTGGGCGAGCACCGTGGCGGTCGTCGTGCCGTCGCCAGCGAGATCCGACGTCTTGGTCGCGACTTCCTTCACCATCTGCGCGCCCATGTTTTCGATGGGATCCGCGAGTTCGATTTCTTTCGCGACCGTGACGCCGTCCTTGGTCACGGTGGGGGCGCCGAACTTCTTGTCGATGACGACGTTGCGACCCTTCGGTCCGAGCGTGACCTTCACGGCCTCGGCAAGCTGATCGACGCCACGCTTGAGCGCCGCGCGCGCGTCCACGTTGAAATGCAGTTCTTTAGGAGCCATGGTTGCTATTTACCGTTGAGTGGTTCGAAGACGATTAGCTGATTACCGCGAGCACATCCGACTCGCGGAGGATGAGCAGCTGCTCACCATCGATCGTCACTTCCGTCCCGCTGTACTTGCCGTACAAAATCTTGTCGCCGACCTTCACATCCATCGGCACACGGGTCTCCTTCTCGAAACGGCCCGGGCCAACCGCCATCACTAACCCCTGCTGCGGCTTTTCCTTGGCGGTATCCGGGATGTACAGTCCACCGCGCATCTGTTCCGCTTCTTCGCTCGGCTTCACGACGACGCGATCCGCGAGCGGCGCGACCTTGGCGGCACTCTGAGTGGCCATAATTGTTGTCTCCTGCGTATGTGTCAGGGATCGAACCAATGAGTATGCTCGATGTTAGCACTCAAGCGAGTCGAGTGCTAACGACAGTAACGTAAGCGGAACGGCAACACCCGTCAAGCGGCCCAGGCTCTCGTGGCAATCCCGTAACTACAAGTGACAGAATCATTTAGAATTTCGCATGCACTGCCGAATCGACATCGGACGGTATCGGAATGGCAGCAGAATTGTGACTGCGCTGCCACTTTGGCAGCTGTGCCGCCGCGCGACGGCCCGCTAGGGCCGAACGAGCAACTCATGCGCCAAACGCAAGCCTTGTAGGGTTAACGTCGGTTCGATCCGATCGAATTCGGAGCACCACGGCCGCAGCGTTTCGGCCAGCCCGCCGGTCGCGACGACCAACGGGATCTCACGACCGGGCCACTCTGCCTTGATGCGGCGCACGATGCCATCGATCGCGTCGGCCGCGCCGAAGAGCACGCCAGCCCGAATGCATTCTTCAGTGCGTTTGCCGATCACCTGCGTGGGCGGGAGCAGCTCCGTCGCCGGCAGCTTCGACGTGCGTCGCGTGAGTGTGTCTGCCGACGTGCGTACCCCCGGCATGATGACCCCGCCGAGAAACACCCCGTCGGCGGTGATGCAATCGAACGTGGTGGCCGTGCCGAGATCCACGCAGATCGTGTCGCGCCGATAGAGCTGACTCGCGGCGAGGGTATTGATGAGGCGATCGGCGCCAACGCTGAGGGGCTCATCGACCTGCAGCGTGATCGGCAGGGCGGCCCTCGCGTCGACGACAATCGGGGTAACACCGAAGTAGTGCTGACAGGCTTTCGCCAGCGGATCGGTGATGGGGGGCACCACCGAACCGATGGCGGCGGCCGTGACCGCGCTGAGCTCCACGTTCGACGCGTGCAGGAGGCTGCGCAGCACGATCCCGAATTCGTCGGACGTCCGCGGCAGGGCGGTCATGATCCGCCAGTCAGCGCGCAGGATGTCGCCCTCGAACAACCCGATAGTGGTTTCGGTGTTGCCGACATCGAAGACAATCAACATGACGGACCTTTCACGACGCCTCCTCGGCGAATACGAGCGAGCCGCTTCGCGCGGCGTAGATGGTGCCGCGTGGCTCGGCGATGAGGAGCGCGCCGGTGGCGTCGATCCCCATGGCCCGTCCGACCCGCGGCTCGGTGACTTCGCGGCCGTAGGCCAGATCGCGCTCGGCCCACTGCGCACACTCCGCCTCCGTCAGACTGCCGGCCTGTGCGGCCGCCGTGCGCACGGCCGGCAGCATCGCGCGCAGCAGCACATCACGCGCCGCGTCCTCGCGGACCGCCGCGGCGCCGGGGAATGCGGTTGGCACGCGGCGGTTCACACCGACGCCGATCGCGACCCACTCCGGGAGCGCGTCGCGCCAGCGGGCCTCGATCAGAATGCCGGCCAGCTTGCCCACTCCGACCAACAGATCGTTCGGCCACTTGAGCGTGATCGGGCCGTCGCAGAAGGGCTCAAGCGCGTCCGCGAGCGCGAGTCCGGTGCGCAGGGCGAGTACGTCGAGCGCGCGCTGATCACGCGGGCGTTCGATGAGCGTCATCCAGATGCCGGCCCCGGGCTCCGACGCCCACGTGCGGCCACCGCGACCACGGCCGCCATCCTGCGCATCCGCGAGGACGAGGGTCCCCGCGTGCGCACCGGCCTGCGCCAGACGGTGCGCCTCGTCCATGGTGGATCCGAGTAGCGCATGATGTTCGATGCGAACCAGTCCGCACTCGGCCGCGAGCGTAGGGGAGGGGGCGATCATCAGGCGCGGGTAGCGATCGTCGCAAAGACCACCGCGGCAAGGATGACACGATACACGGCAAAAATACCGAAGCTGTGCTTGCTCACGTAGCGGAGCAGCACCGTGATGGCCAACCAGCTGCTGATCGCGGCCGCAACGACACCGGCGACCAGCGGCGCCGAGATCCCTTCGGCGCGCACCGCTTCCGGCACTTTCAGTATCACGGCCGCGAGCGTGATCGGCATGCTCATGAGAAAGCTGAAGCGCGCGGCGCTCGGGCGATCCAGCTTGAGAAAACGCCCCGCTGTAATGGTGGAGCCGGAGCGGGACACGCCTGGGATGAGGGCCAGCACCTGTGCACATCCCACGAGGATGGCGTCGCGCATGGTGACTTCCTCGATCATGCGAGCGCGGGCGCTCGAGCGATCGACCGCCCAGAGCAGCACACCCATCACGACGAGCGCGGTGCCGATGATCATCGGCGAGCGAAAGGTGGTTTCGGCCAGATCGTTGAGGAGCACACCGCCGACGCCGGCGGGAATCGTGGCCACGACCAGATACACGAGTCGACGGTCATGCACGGTGTCGATCCGCCGCGTGGACGCGATGTGCCACGCGCTCTTCGTCATGTCGATCCACTCGGCGCGGAAGTACCACACCAGCGCGATAAGTGTGCCCAGATGGAGCGCGACGTCGAAGGCGAGTCCCGGATCGGTCCAGCCAAAGAAGTAGGGAGTCAGCGCCAGATGTGCCGAACTCGAAATCGGCAGCAACTCAGCGAGTCCCTGCACAATGCCAAGCACCACCGCCTGAAAAATCGTCACGCTGTCATCCACCCACGGAAAAGTGCTGAGCTCATCGACCGGCGACCGCCGATGCCATGGTGCGCTCATAGAGGGCCTCGTACTGCGCGACGACGGCATCTTCCGAGAAGCGCTTGCGCGCGTCAGCGGCGGCGGCCGTGCTCATTTGCTGCCACAACGCGGCATCCGTGAGCAGGCGTACGCCGGCTGCCGCCATGGCGTCCACGTCACCGACGTCGCACAGGAATCCGGTTTTGCCGTCGATGACGACTTCGGGAAGACCGCCGGCGCGAGCGCCGATGACCGGCACGCCAGAGGCCAGCGCTTCGAGGGCGCTGAGCCCGAACGATTCCTGATCGCTGGTGAGCAGAAACAGATCGGCACCGGCAAGCAGCGGTGCGATCGCATCGATCTTGCCAAGGAACAGCACGTATTCGGCCACGCCAAGCTCGCGCGCTTCCGCTTCAGCCTCGACGCGCTCCGGGCCGTCACCGATCATCACGAGTACGGCCGGCACCTCCGTGTTGACGCCGGCGAACACGCGCACGACATCGCGCACGCGCTTGACCGGCCGGAAGTTGGAAATGTGCATCACCACCTTTCGCCCGGTGGTCACGTCGGCGGGAATCGGGAACTGGTGACGACTGCGATCGTACAGTTCAGGGTTGATGAAATTCGGGATGACTTCGACGTCGCAGCCCACGCAGCCGAAGGCGCGATAGGTCTCATCACGCAGGTACTCGGACACGGCGGTCACACTATCGGACTTCTCGATGGAGAAGCGCGTGATGGTGTAGAACGAGCGCTCCTGCCCGACGATGGTGATGTCGGTGCCGTGCAGCGTGGTCACGACGCGCACATCGGCCTTGCCCTCGCGCAACATCTCGCGCGCGATCCAGGCACTGGTCGCATGCGGAATCGCGTAGTGGCAATGCAGGATGTCGAGCTGGTGATCGCGCACGACTTCGTGCATCCGCACCGCGAGCGCCAGATCGTACGGCGGATACTCGAAGAGCGGATAGCGTCCGACGTCGACCTCGTGAAACCAGACCCGCGGCAGGAAACTCGGCAGGCGGAACGGCTGCTGATACGTGATGAAGTGCACTTCGTGGCCGCGCGCGGCGAGCGCGATCCCGAGTTCGGTCGCGACGGCGCCCGATCCACCGTACGTCGGATAGCAGGTGATGCCGATCTTCATGCGGTCCTCGTCTGCATCGCGTGGTCCGCGACGGATTCCTCGTGATCCCACCAAGCGAGCGCCTGATCGAGCGCATCGGGCGCATCGGGGTCAATGCGCGTGACCTGCTGCGCCGGCAGCTGATGCCGGAACCAGGTACGCTGCCGCTTTGCGTACTGCCGCGTTTCGATGATCACCCGCTCGATGGCAGCATCGAGGGCTCGCGCGCCGCCCGGGCCCTCGAGCGCATCACGCACGACGCGATAGCCGCTCGCTGACCATGCCGGCGCGTCGTGCGCGATCGACTGCCGCAATCGTTCGACTTCCTGCACAAATCCGTCAGCGATCATCTGATACACGCGGTGAGCGATCCGTTCGACCAGCACCGGCCCCGGATCCACCACAAGATACCGTGTCGATGCCGCCGTGGAGACATCGGCCGTGGGCGCGTCGTGGGACGACTGGAGTGCGTCGCTGAGGCGCGTCCCGGCAAGCAGTGCCGTTTCGACGGCCCGCAGCAGCTGCGTCCGGCCCAGATGGGCGCGGGCCGGATCCAGGCGATGGCACCAACGCGTGAGCTCGTCGAGCGTGCAGGTGGCCAGCCACGCGGCCAACGCGTTGCGTCGGCCGGGATCGAGTGTCGGCACGGCGTCGAGGGGCGACACCAGCGCCTTCACGTACAGCCCCGTCCCGCCGACAATCAGCGGCTTCGTTCCGGCCGTCTCGGCCTCGTGGCACCAGCGCGCGGCGTCGGCCGCCCAGCGATGCGCCGAGTAGCGGTCGGTGGGTGGAACGACGTCCACCCCGTAGTGCGGTGTCGCCGCAAGGTCGGCCTGCGAGGGCTTCGCGGTGCCGATGTCGAAGCCCTGATACACCTGCCGCGAGTCGGCGCTCACGATGGCCAAGCGGCGTGTTCGTGCGAGATGCATGGCGAGGGCCGACTTGCCGGCGGCCGTGGGGCCCACGATGACGCGACGCACCGTGGCCGACGACGGAACGGGGGCGCGGGGGCGCACGATGGTCACTTCCGACCGAAGCGCCGGTCGAGCTCGTCCCACGACAGACGGACAATGGTGGAGCGACCGTGCACGTCGTGCGCCGGCAACGTGGTGTTGGCCAGCGCGATGTAGAGGGCCCGCATCTCGCCCGGC
>CAIUOO010000012.1 GCA_903900795.1 uncultured Gemmatimonadota bacterium
AAGAAGGTGGCGCGCTGATGCCCATCGAACGGCAGGGACCGGGCAAGATCATCGGGACGCGCGGCTACACCGGGAAGGTGATTTCGATCGACATCGATACCGTGCGCTTTCCCGATGGGTCAACGGGGCAGCTGGAGATGGTGCGTCATCCCGGGGCCAGTGCGGTGGTACCGCTGCTTGGCGAGCTCGACGATGATCCCGAGGTGCTGCTGATCCGGCAGTATCGCTATGCGGCGGAGGGATACCTGTACGAAATCCCGGCCGGCCGGCTGGATGCCGGGGAGGAGCCGCTTGCCTGCGCACATCGCGAGCTCAAGGAGGAAACCGGATACACCGCGTCGCGTGTCGAACATCTGTTCACGATGTACACGACCCCCGGCTTCACCGACGAGAAGATCCATCTGTTCATGGCGACGGGGCTCGAGGCGGGCGACTGGAAGCGGGAAGCCGACGAGTTCATGGAGTTGGCGCCAACCAAGTTGTCGCGGGCGCTCTCCATGATCGAGCAGGGCGAGATTCAGGATGCCAAGACGGCGCTCGCTTTGCTGTATACCGCGGGATTTCGTCTGAACTGACAGGATCTGTCCTCTTTCAGTGTCCTCTTTCAGAGACAATATGGAAGAGGACATGGAATTCGCCGACATCGTGACGTTGGGAACAGCATGGCAAGTCGTTTTGAATGAACGACTTAGTGTGGAATGTTCCCCAAAGTTCCTTCCGGCACGCCCTGTGCATGAGGTCCTGTATGTGCGACGACATGGTCTGCCGGATCGTCCGGCCATCTGGTCGAAGCACCGTGAGTCTACGGGCTCGCGTCACCGCAGGCGGAGGACTCGATCCATGGCGGAACTGGCTCGCACGAAACTGACGTCACAGCGCACCCCCGCGGTGTCGGTGCGCGAGCATCTGCGCAGCCTCGAGGATGGCGATGTGGTGTCGGCGTTTCTCGGAGGCGAGGAACGAGCCTTTGAAGAGCTCGTCGACCGGTATCAGGGTCGGCTGCTGAACTTCGTCTACCGCACGATCAGCGACCGCGACCGCGCCGAAGATCTGGTGCAGGAAGTGTTTATCCGCGTGTACCGCCATATCGGACGTTTCGACCGCTCGAAGAAGTTTTCGACGTGGATTTACACGATCGCCTCGAACCTGGCGAAGAACGAACTGCGCAACCGCTCGCGCAATCCGCTGGTCCTGTTCCAGACGATCAAGGCCAAGTTCGAGGACGAGGATCGGCCGCTCCAGTTCGAGGACGTGCACACCCGCCCGGACGACCTGTTCCGGAAGCGTCACCTGAAGGAGATGGTGGAGCAGTCGGTCGGTCAGCTGCCGGCGCATCACCGCGAGGTGTTCGTGCTGCGTGAGTTGGAAGGCAAGTCGTACGAGGAAATCGCCGAGATCACCGGCGTGAACCTTGGTACCGTCAAATCGCGTCTCAATCGTGCTCGCACGGCTTTTGCCGACATCATCGCGCCACTGGTGCGATAGGCACAGGTCGACGGCGTCGCGCGCTTCACCCCCCGCCTGGGATTGCCATGGCGGGGGGTTGTGCGTTTGCATACAGCCTGCGCCCTCGTTCCCGTCCGCGGAACCGCACCGCAGGCCACGGGTATTCTCCCGTGAGAGCGTCCGCGATGCCTTCTACACGAGTCAATAGCGTACTGATGGACTGCAAGCGCTTCCGAAAGCAGCACCTGGCGTATCTGGATGACACGCTGCCGGGCGACCAGATGGCCGCCGCGCAGTATCATGTGATGGTCTGCGACGGCTGTGCCGCGCACGACACGCTGGTGCGTCGATCGCTGATGGTCGCGCGCAGTATGCCCATGCTCGAACCCAGCGCGGACTTTCAGGCACGGCTTCGCGCCCGCTTGGCCGAATGCCGCGAGGAATGCCGAGACGAGCGGACCGCAATGGCCGCCCGGACGGCCCTGTTGCACGCACCGCGGTCGGCCGTCTCCCGGAATTCGCGTGTGGTGATGGCGGTGGCGGCCAGCGCGATGCTTGGCGCATTCGTCTGGCGGGGGTGGAGTACCCCGACCCCGGCGCGCTCGATGCAGCCCGTGATCGCCTCGCAGCCGGCGAGGCCGACGCCGGTCTCGTCTCTCACGCCCGAGTTGATGCAGGCGATGGCAACCGGTAACCCGGTCTGGCCGACGGCCATGATGATCGAGGATGCGCCCACGCCTTTCGAGCGCAGCGACTTCACCCAGGCGACCTTCTCGCCATTGCGCTGAAGTTCGACCGGCGGTCCCTTATCTTGCTGAGATGGCCAAGGAATCGTCGCCCCTCCGCGTCGTGCAGGCCGCGATTCAGTCGCGGAGCTTCGCGCCTGTGTATTACCTGCACGGCGACGACGATTATCTGAAGGACGGCGCGGTGCGCGATCTGCTCGAGGCGTCGATCGACCCGAGCACGCGTGACTTCAACTGCGAGATCCGTCGCGCCAGTGAACTGGATGCCGAAGCGGTGAGCAGTTTGCTGTCGACGCCGCCGATGCTGGCCGAGAAGCGCGCGGTGGTCTTCCGTGACGTCACGGCGCTCAAGAAAGCGGCGCGACAGCAGCTCGATCGATATCTCAAGCGTCCGGCCAGCGACACGCTCCTGTTGTTGGTGAGTCCTGCTGGCACGAAGGTCGACGCGGCGCTCGCCGCTGCGTCGGAGTCGCTCGAATTCGCGCCGCTCACCCCCGAGCGTATCCGCCGCTGGATTGCGCATCATGCGACGACGGTGCTGGCGGTGAACATTGCCGACGACGCTGCGCAGCTCCTGCAGCAGGCGGTGGGCAACGATCTGCATCAATTGGCGTCGGAACTCGACAAGTGCGCGAGCTACGCGATCGGGGTGGACCGGGACATTCGCGCCACCATCGATGCGGATATGGTCTCGGCCGTCGTGGGGATCCGGCGTGGCGAAACGGTGACCGATCTGCTCGACGCCGTGGCGCGACACGACGCCGCCGCGGCGGTGACGTTGGTGGCACACGTGCTCGGGCAGCCGAAAGTGACGGCGGTGCAAGTCGTGATGATGCTGAGCACGCAGGCGTTCGCGCTGTCGTTCGGGCGCGCCCGGCGTGATGCGGGGATACCCACGAATCGGTTGCCGCAGGAGTTCTTCGCCTTCCTCAAGGAGACCGGTGGATACCCCGGCCGGCCGTGGAACGAGGCGTCCTCGGCGTGGACCAAGGTCACTGAGCAGTGGAGTGCGGCGGCGTGTGAGCAGGCACTCGTGTTGTTGCTGGAAGCGGATATCGCGCTCAAGGAAACCACGGTCTCGAATGCGGAGCAGATCCTCATGTCCCTCGTGCTCAGCCTCTGTGCCACGCGTCGCCGGAAGGCGGCATGATGGATCGTGTGACGCGGCTGATGGTGGCCACTGGTTGCGCCGCGATGGTGTGGATCGCCCCGATGGTGTCAGCGCAGGTCACGCCGGGGGTGGAGCGCACCACGGCGCGTGCCCGCGCGCTGGTGGACGGCGGTGATGGTGACGCGGCGCGCATGCTGCTGGATTCGCTCGTCGGTACCGTGCCGGTGGGGACGTTTGACTTTGCTGAAGCGCTGTACTGGCGCGCGGTCCTCGCCGAACGCATCGGTGACGCGGAGCGCGACTGGAAGCGACTGGTAATCGATGTGCCGTTGTCACCGCGTGCCCCCGACGCGCTGGTGCGGTTGGGCGAGCTGGAGATGCTGCGCGCACATCCGGCCGAGGCGCGCGTGTATTTCACGCGCTTGCTGCGTGACTTCCCGAGCGGCGTCTATCGTGCGAAGGGGCTGCTGTGGCTGACACGCAGCTACTTTGAGGAGCGCAACACGGCCGGTGGTTGCCGTGCGCTCGATTCGCTGCGCGGCATCGAGATCGCGGAAGGTGAATTGCGGTTGCAGTCGGACGAACTGCAGCGCCGGTGCACGGGCACGATGGCGAACAGCGCCCCCGTGGCATCCGAGAAGTCGGTGGCATCCGAGAAGTCGGCGGTGTCTGCCAAGCCGGTGGCAGGATCGGGACGCTACTCCGTGCAACTGGCGGCGTATGATACGCGCGCTGACGCTGCCGCCGCCGTGCAGCGTTTCACGAAGCGTGACATCGACGCGCGCATCGACGGCGAGCAGAAGCCATTTCGCGTGCGTGTGGGCTACTACACGACACGCGCCGACGCGGCCAGTGCGCTGAACCGACTGAAGAAACTCGGGTTGACCGGCTTCGTGGCGGAGCGCACGCCGTGAGTGGTGCGGCCACGCCGTTGATGCAGCAGTATCGGGAGATCAAGTCGCGTCATCAGGATGCGATTCTGTTTTTCCGCATGGGTGATTTTTACGAGATGTTCTATGACGACGCCGAAACGGCGTCGCGGGCGATCGGGCTCACGCTTACCTCGCGTAACAACGGCGGGGCGGCGGAGGTGCCGCTGGCGGGCATTCCGGTAAAGGCGGCGGCGGAGTATCTGCGCCGCCTGGTGGGGCAAGGCTTCCGGGTGGCCATCTGCGAGCAGGTGGAGGACCCGAAGTTTGCCAAAGGCCTCGTGAAGCGCGAAGTGGTGGAGACGATCACCCCCGGCGCCGTGTTCGCCGATGATCTGCTCGATGGTGCGCGGGCGAACTACGTGTGCGCCATTGCAACCGGTCGCGACACCTCGCGCGACGGATTGCGCGACCAGATCGGCATTGCAGCGGCCGACTTGTCCACGGGTGAGTGGCGCCTGTTTCTGGTGACGCCGATGGATGCGTCGGCGGTGCTGGCGCGATTGGCGCCGCGCGAACTGCTGGTGGTGCGTGGGGTGTCGCACCCCGAGTTGGCGGCCGCGATGACAGCCGTGGACAACGTGCTGGTGACCGAGCGCGAGGGGTGGGAATTCGACGCGCAGTTGGCGGGCGATGAACTGGCGCGACAGTTCGATGTCCGATCGCTGGAAGGCTTCGGGTTGGGGAGCGACGATGCGGGCGCGATCGGCGCCGCGGGAGCGCTGTTGCGCTACCTGCGTGAATTGCAGCCGGGCGGATTGCCGCACCTCGCGCGTCCGGTGGTGGAGCGTCCGGGCGGTGTCATGCCGCTCGACGAGATGACGCGTCGGAATCTCGAGCTGGTGGAGTCGCTGCGTGGTGGTGAGCTGGCGGGCACGTTACTGTCGGTGCTCGATCGCACG
>CAIUOO010000013.1 GCA_903900795.1 uncultured Gemmatimonadota bacterium
GCGTCGCGGATTCCACCTCGTCGCCTTCGAAGATACGCTGGCACTTGAGGACGGAGCGTCGCCGCGCACCATCGAAGCATACCGTCGCGATGTCATTCGCTGTGCCGCGTTCATGCGGGAGCAGGGGATCACCACGGCCACGGCGATCACGCCCGGCGCCCTGCGTGAGTTCGTCTATCACCTGAAGGATCTCGGGCTCGCGGGGACGTCGATCCGTCGGAACATCTCGGCGCTGCGCACGTGGTTCCGCATCATGCTGGCCGAAGGGCTCGTGACCCACGATCCTACCGAGCGACTCGACTCGCCGGCGCAATTCCGCACGCTGCCCGAGGTGCTCAGCGTCGAGGATGTGTTGAAGCTGCTCGCGGCTCCCGGTCTCGACGAACGTCTGGCATTTCGCGACCGGGCGATGCTCGAGGTGGCGTACGGCGCCGGATTGCGCGTTTCCGAGTGGATCGGGCTTGCGCTCAAGGACGTGTTGCTCGAAGAGGGCTTGGTGCGCGTGCTTGGCAAAGGCAACAAGGAACGATTGGTTCCCATCGGCCGCACCGCGATCGGCGCGCTCGCGGTGTACGTGCGCGAACTGCGCCCCGTGCTCGAGCGGGGGGAAGGGAAGGGTATCCTGTTCCTGAATGGGCAGGGAAAGCCGCTCACGCGCATGGGCGCCTGGAAAATGCTGCGGAAGTACGTCACGATGGCCGGCATCGAGAAGCCCGTGTCGCCGCATACGCTGCGACACTCGTTCGCCACCCATCTATTGGAGGGAGGCGCCGACCTCCGCGCGGTGCAGGAGATGCTCGGCCACGCCGATATCGCCACGACACAGATCTACACGCACGTGGATCGCGAGTATCTTCGAAGCGTGCACCGCCAGTTCCACCCGCGTCCCTGACCTCGACGTCCATGCTGCTCGTCATCGACAACTACGATTCGTTTACGTACAACCTCGTCCAGTACTTCGGCGAGCTCGGTGAGACGCTCGAGGTGCACCGGAACGACGCCCTCACGGTCGATCAGGTGGGGGACATGGCACCCGACGCCATTGTCGTATCACCGGGGCCGTGCTCACCGCGCGAGGCAGGTATCTCGGTCGACGTGATTCGGCGCTACGGCGGTGAGATCCCGTTGCTCGGGGTCTGCCTCGGACATCAGGCGATCGGCGAGGCGTACGGCGGAGTGGTCACGCGGGCGGACCGGGTCATGCACGGCAAGATGTCGCAGCTCGTGCACGACGGAACCGGACTATTCGCCGGCATTCCCTCGCCGTTCGGCGTGATGCGATATCACTCGCTCATCGTCGAGCGTGCCACGCTGCCGGCCGCGTTGCAGGTGACGGCCGTCGCGGTCGATGACGCGAATGAAATCCATGCCCTTCAGCATCGGACGCATCCCGTGTGGGGCGTCCAGTTTCATCCCGAGTCGATCCTCACCGAGCATGGCCGCGATCTGCTGGTGAACTTCCTGGCGATGTCGCGCGCCTTCCGCGCGGCATCGGTCTAGCTCGCGTCGTCGGCGTCGTTCCCGGTCGATGCGTGCCCAGTCGGTTCCGTCGGCGTGATCACGAGCGACAGCAACACGCTGCCCAATAGCAACGCGCCTACCACGCCCAGCGAAATACCAATGCCGAGCGGCCAGATCTCCGACAGGAGCATCTTCATGCCGACGAACGCCAGTACCAGCGCCAGGCCGTACTTCAGCAGATGAAACTTGCCGATCACGCCGGCGAGGACGAAGTACATCGAGCGTAGGCCAAGAATGGCGAACACGTTCGACGTGTACACGAGGAACGGATTCCTCGTGACGCCGAAGATGGCCGGAATCGAATCGACCGCGAAAACGACATCGGTCGTTTCCACGAGCGCGAGCACCACGAACAACGGCGTGGCGACGAGCTTCGCGGCCTTGCCGTCGACGAGCTCGCGCACGAAGAAGCGCGCGCCGTGGAACTTCGCGGTGATCGGCAAGAAGCGCCGGACCAGGCGGATGACCGGATTGGACTCCGGCTCGATCTCGCTGTCACCGCCAAAGGCCATTTTGGCCCCCGTAAACACCAAGAACGCGCCGAACAGATAGATGATCCAGTGGAACTGGGCGATCAGCAACGCGCCTGCCCCGATCATCGCCCCGCGCATGAAGAGCGCGCCGATGATGCCCCAGAACAGCACGCGGTGCTGCAGCTCGGCCGGAATGCGGAAGTAGCCGAAAATCAGGATGAACACGAACAGGTTGTCCACCGACAGCGCCTGCTCGACCAGGTAGCCCGCGTAGAACTCCAGCATGGATTGGCGTCCCATGGACGAGCCGATCCAGAGCCCGAAACCGATCGCCAGCGATATCCAGACCGCGCTCCACCCCAGCGCCTCGCGAACCGACACCGTGTGCGCCTTCCGGTTGAAGACACCGAGGTCGATCGCCAGCAGGGCGAGCACCATTGCGTTGAACGCGATCCACCACCAGGTCGTCGGCATGCAGCAAGCGAAAGGGGGAAGCGATGACCTGTTTGCCTTCAGGTGCCGGACTTCGTATCTTAACTGGCGTGAATTTTGCTGCAACTACGCCCAATCCTACCGGACAATGTCAGTCCTCGCGGTGATCCCGGCGCGCCTCGGCGCGACCCGCCTTCCCCGCAAACCGCTGCGCCTCCTCGCTGGAGAACCGCTGATCGTCCGGGTGTTCCAGCGCGTCCTCGCTCTGGGAATCGGCGACTACGTTGTCGTCGCGACCGACCATCCCGAGGTCCTCGCCGCCTGCGAAGCCAGAGGCGTCCCGGTGGTTCTCACGCGTGCCGACCATCCCAGCGGCACCGATCGTGTGGCTGAAGTCGCCGCCCGACCGGAGTTTACCCAGTTTGACGTCATCCTGAATGTACAGGGCGACGAGCCGTTCGTGTCACGCGAGGCGTTGGCTGGCGCGGTAGCGATCGTTACCGACGGCCTGGCGCCGATCGGGACAGCAGCCGTCCCCATTTTGGTCAGTGCACTCTCCACGCCTGACGTCGTGAAAGTCGTGCGTGGCGATGACGGCCGTGCCCTCTATTTTTCACGGGCACCTATTCCATACCTGCGCGATCCAGCGGATGCCGGGGCGCAGGAGGCGCTGGCCCTCCAGCATGTCGGTGTGTACGCGTATACGCGCGACGCCCTGCAGCGGTGGGTTGGCTGGGCACCGCATCCGCTGGAACTCGTCGAACGCCTCGAACAGTTGCGCCCGTTGGCGCATGGTCTTGCGATCGGCGTGGCCGACGTGCCGGCTGCCGAAGGCGGCATTGACACGGAGGACGATCTCGACCGCGCGAACCTGCGCTGGAACACGTTGCTTTCGAACACGCAGTCGTGACGCGCCTGACGCGACCGCTCCCTTGTCCCACCTGCTCGAGAATCTGCTGATGACCACCAAGACCACGAACGCGAACCAGACGACGACCCCGAAGTACATCTTCGTGACCGGTGGTGTCGTGTCATCGCTGGGGAAGGGAATCGCTGCCGCGTCGCTTGGACGGTTGCTCGTTGAACGCGGGTTTCGCGTGACGATGATGAAGCTCGATCCGTACCTGAACGTCGATCCGGGAACCATGTCGCCGTTCCAGCATGGCGAAGTATTCGTGACGGATGACGGCGCTGAGACGGACCTCGATCTCGGGCATTACGAGCGCTTCCTCGATCGTCCGCTGTCGCAAGCGAACAACATTACGACGGGGCGTATCTACTCGAACGTGATCACGAAGGAGCGCCGCGGAGAATACCTCGGCTCCACGGTGCAGGTCATTCCGCACATTACCGACGAGATCAAGGGTGCGGTGAAGCGCATCGCGCCGGGTAACGACGTGGTCTTGGTAGAAGTGGGTGGGACGGTTGGCGATATCGAATCGTTGCCGTTCCTCGAGGCAATCCGTCAGTTCCGTCGCGAAGTGGGGAAGGAGAACGCGCTGTTCGTGCATCTGACGCTGGTACCCTACATCGCGGCCGCCGGGGAGGTGAAGACCAAGCCCACACAGCATTCGGTCCGCGAGCTCATGGAGATTGGTATCCAGCCGGACTTCCTGATCTGCCGAAGCGAGAAGCCGTTGCAGGACGATGTGAAGCGAAAGATCGCGCTGTTCTGCAACGTCGATTTCGGTGCGGTGATCGAGAGCCCCGACGTCCCGACGATTTACGAGATTCCGCTGTCGTTTGAGCAGCAGGGATTCGCCGAGCGCGTCATGGATCGCCTGCGTCTCACGGCCCCGACGCCCGATCTCACGAACTGGCGCACCATGGTGCAGCACATCACGACGCCACATACGCGGGTGAAGATCTGTGTCGTCGGTAAGTACACCGATTACATCGACAGTTATAAGAGCGTGCAGGAGGCGCTCATTCACGGTGGCATCGCGAACGATGTCGGCGTGGATCTGACGTGGACATCGAGTGATCTGTTCACCTCGTCGGAACGGGCGCGAGAGATTCTCTCGAGCTATCACGGGCTGCTCGTACCCGGCGGCTTCGGCGTGCGCGGGGTCGAAGGTATGGTTGAGGCGATTCGTGCGGCGCGTGAGCTGTCGATTCCGTTCTTCGGGATCTGCCTCGGGATGCAGGTCGCCATCATCGAGTTCGCTCGCAACGTGCTTGGCCTCGACGACAGCCACTCCAGCGAGTTCGCGCCCGAGTGCGGCGATCCCGTGATCTCGCTCATGGATTCGCAGCGCGACGTGACGGACATGGGCGGTACGATGCGCCTCGGCGCGTATCCGTGCCGTCTGCAACGCGGGTCGAAGGCCGCCGAAGTGTATGGCCAGCCGGAAGTCAGCGAACGGCACCGTCACCGCTATGAAGTGTCGAATCGGTACCGCGACACGTTGATCGAGCATGGGATGCGCCTCAGTGGACTGTCTCCCGACGACTCGCTCGTGGAGATGATCGAGCTCCCGTCGCATCCGTACTTCATCGGTTGCCAGTTCCACCCGGAGCTGCAGTCGCGGCCGCTGCGCCCGCATCCGCTCTTCTCGGGCTTCGTGGCGGCGGCGGAGCGTTACCACCACGCGCAGCAGCAGGCCGAGCAGCCGTCGCTGGCGCACGTGAATCAGTGAGCGACGCCACCGCACCCATGGCCACGTCGCTCTTTCCCGCGGACCGTCTCTTTCTCATTGCCGGCCCCTGCCAGCTCGAGGACGACACGCTCAACCTGCGCGTCGCCGAAGCGTTGGCGCGACTGGCAGAGCACGTCCCTGGCGGCATTATCTTCAAGGCCAGTTTCGACAAGGCGAATCGCTCGAACGTCGACGGCGTGCGCGGACCGGGGCTGGAGGCGGGACTCGCCGCACTCGAGCGCGTCCGAGCTGCCACAGGACTGCCAATTCTCACCGATGTGCACGAAGCGTCGCAGTGTGCGATCGCCGCCGAGGTGGTGGATGTGTTACAGATTCCGGCGTTCCTGTGCCGTCAGACCGACCTGCTGCTGGCGGCCGGCGCGACGGGGAAAGCGGTGAACGTGAAGAAGGGGCAGTGGATGCATCCCGACGGCATGCGCGGGGCGGTGCGCAAGGTGGAAGCCGGTGCGACACTCGCGGCGGTGGACGTCGGCGCGCTGGCCGTCACCGAACGCGGCACGTTCTTCGGCTACGGCGATCTGGTGGTGGACATGCGCAGCTTCGCGCGCATGCGCGAAGCATGCGATGTCCCGGTGATCTTCGACGCGACGCACAGCGTACAGCGCCCGGGACAAGGCGCCGGCGGCACCAGCGGCGGCGCGCGCGAATTCATCCCACCCCTCACGCTGGCCTCGATCGCCGCGGGCGCGCAGGGACTGTTCATCGAAACACATCCCGATCCGGACCGCGCGCCGAGCGACGGACCGAACATGCTCCGGCTCGATCAGATGGGGGACCTCATGGCGCGCGTGGTTGACATCTGGGATCGCGTGCGTCCGTGATGGAAGCCGCTTTCCCAGCCCCCATCGATGTGCTCCCACCGCTTGTCATCGATGCCGCGCGAATCGAGCCGACACTCGCCAGGCGTATCCGTGTGGTCGGTCTCGATGTGGACGGCGTACTGACGGACGGCGGTGTATACCTCGGCTCGGCGAAGGCTGACGGAGCCGACGTGCCGTTCGAGCTCAAACGCTACAACATTCAGGACGGCCTTGGCATTCAATTGCTCCGTGACTGCGGTCTCAAGGTCGTGATCATCACGGGTCGTGTGTCGGACAGTGTCGCGCAGCGAGCGCGTGAGCTTCGGGTCGATGCAGTCGTCCAGGATCCGGAAGCCCGGAAGCTCACGGCACTAACGAAGATCGCCGACGACTTCGGCTGCACGCTCGACGATGTCGCATTCGTCGGCGACGATCTTCCTGATCTCGCAGTGCTCCGCAGCGTTGGACTGTCCGTCGCTGTGGGCAATGCGGTCGGCGAGGTTCGTCGTGCCGCGCATCTGCAGCTGAACGCGCACGGTGGGCATGGTGCGGTGCGTGAATTCGCCGAGGCGCTCTTGCTCGCCCGTGGAGAGTGGATAGACGCTGTGGAACGTTACGTAGCCAGTCGCGATGGTCCGGCGACTACGGCCCAGGACCCACGTGAGAACGCGCACGCATGACGGCTGAACTGATCATCGAGCGCGGTCGCCGCGTGTTGAATCTCGAGGCGGCCGCATTAGCCGACGTTGAGCGTGCGCTGGGCGAAGACTTCGCGCGCGCCGTGCAGCTGCTGGCCAGCTGCCGTGGACGGGTGATCATCGCCGGTGTCGGCAAATCCGGACTCGTCGGCCGAAAGATGGCCGCGACGTTCACGTCGACCGGAACCCCGGCGATGTTCTTGCACCCGGTGGACGGCGTGCACGGAGACCTTGGCATTGTCGGTGCAGATGACGTCGCCATTCTGATTTCGAAGAGTGGCGAGAGTCAGGAGCTGCTCGGGTTGATCGACGCCCTGTCGCGGTTGGGGGTCCGCCTGATCGCGATGACCGCAGACCGTTCGTCGCGCCTGTCCCGACACGCCGATGTTACGCTGGACCTGGGCCTGCGGGAGGAGGCGTGCCCACATGATCTTGCGCCAACCACCAGCACCACGGTGACGATGGCCCTTGGGGATGCCTTGGCCGTGGCACTGATGGAAGAAAAGGGCTTTCGCGCCGAGGATTTCGCCCGGTTTCATCCGGGTGGATCACTCGGTCGACGGTTGCTCACTCGGGTGAGTGATGTCATGGTGTCGGCGAATCTGCCGGTGCTCGACAACGCCGCGACCATGCGCGAGGCCATTGTCCTGCTGGCCGAGCAGCGAGGAATCGCCGTGATTGTGGAACATGAACGCGTGTTAGGGGTCGTCACCGCTGGCGACTTGACGCGTTTGCTGGAGCGCCATGCCGACGTCCTGTCCGTCGCGGTCGCGTCGGTGATGACCACCACGCCACGGATGGCGCATGATCATGAACTGGGGAGTGCCGTCGTGCACCGTATGGAAACGCATGGCATCATGGCGATGCCGGTGCTGAGTGCGCAGGACCATCTCGTAGGAATCGTGCATCTCCACGACCTGATGCGCGCGGGCGCGGTATGAACTGGCGCGTCGTTGCGATACCGGTAGTCGCCTGCTTGACCTTGGCCGCCGCGGCCTGTCCGAGCGCGAAAGGCAAGACGCAGGTCAAGGCGAAGGCCACCAAAGCGGTGATCCCTGATTCTGCCGATCAGATAATCTTCGGCGGTCGCATCTTCCTCACGGATCAGGGCGTATCCAAGGGGGTGCTGCTGGCGGACACCGTTTTGACCTACGATGAGGGCACCCGTATGGAGCTGCGTCGGGTGAACGTCACGTTCTATACGTCGGTGGGGCTGAAGGATGGTGTGCTGACAGCACGGGCGGGAACGTATAACTCCCGGCTCTCGCGTCTCGACGCGCGCGGTGACGTGGTCGTCGTGCGCAATGATGGAAAGCGACTCTCGTCCCCACAACTCGTCTACGATCAGGTCCGAAACCAGATCTTCACGGACAGTGCGTTCGTGCTCAATGAGCCGTCGCGCACCTTCACGGGCCTTGGATTCGAATCGGATCCACAGCTTACGACGTTCCGCTGCATCCGCAATTGCAAGGGCCTCGCGCCCGTCAAGATTCCCACCAAGTAACTCGTGACTCCTCGCCGCTCGCGCCTTCGCGCGTTTGCTCTGCTCGGTACGGTTTCGGTGCTGGCGTTCTTCGCGGGGTGCCGCGGCACGCGCCGGAGCGCAACGTCGGTCGCACCCGCCACCACGGTGGCGGTGAGCGACAGCGCGCGTGTATCCAAACCGCGGACGGATGCACGGCGCACCGATTCGGTGCCGGCCGACTCACTCGTGGGACAGGCGACGGTGGCGGCAAAGGACAGCGCTGCGCGGCCCGCCGGCATCGCGCTTGGAGAAGCTCGACCAGACAGCGTGACAGCCGCCAAGAAGAGTGCCACGACGAGTCCCGCCAAGAAGAGTCCCGCCAAAAAGGCGACTTCCTCTGCCACGACGCGAAATTGCGTCTTGGATTTCGCCGATAGCCCGCCGGAGACACGCCTCGTCTATACTCGGCTTCCCGACAGTACGGCGAACACCTTTATCGGTGGAGGGTTCGTCGGGCGTTGCCAAGGCGAAAACAACCGCATCAGTGCCGATAGTGCAGAGCAGTACGAGGCCGCCGGTGTCGTCAACATGTACGGCAACGTCGTGTATGAGGAGCCGGATAAGCTGCGAATTCTGGCGGCACACGCGACGTACTTCACACGGGAAGGCCGCCTCTTCGCCGACGGTGGCGTCGTCGCGACCCAACTCGCCACGGGAAGCACATTCCGCGGGCCAAATATCGAATACTACCGGGTAATGCCCGGTCGACCAGTCGCGCGACTGGTCGCTCCGAACCGGCCCACCGCCCAACTCATCGAGAAGGACAGCACCGGCAGGCCAGGGCAACCCACGATCGTCATCGCCGATCGGTTTGAAGATGTTGGCGACACGCTCGTGCTCGGCTGGGGTGATGTCATCATTACCCGCGAAAAGATCACCGGGCGTTCTGATTCGCTGGCCTATAACAAGACGACACAACTGGCGCGGCTGGTGCGCGCAGCGCGCATTCGCAGTCTCGATACGTCCCAAGCGTTTACGCTGAACGGCGACACCATCGACCTGTTCACCACCGACAAGAAACTCGATCGGGTCTTCGCGCTACACAGTGCGACGGCAACGAACAAGGATCTGGTAATCAGCGCGGAACGCATCGATCTGCGGCTTAAGGAGCAGAAGATCGATCAAGCATACGCCTTCGGAGCAGGCCGTGCGCGCGCGAAGACGCCACAGCAGGATGTCGAGGCGGACTCGATTCGTATTGTACTGACCGATCAACGCCCGAGGGAATTCCGCGCGATCGGCGAGGCGGTGGCGAAGGGCTTTCCGGACACCCTCCAGATCAAATCGAGCGATCGTGACATGCTGCGCGGCGACAGTCTGTTCGCCTACTTCGATTCCACGCAGGTGCCGACGGACACGAGTAAGCAGACGCGTATCAAGGAGATTCGCGCCTTCGGCAATGCCAGTTCGCTCTTTCATATCGCCTCGAAGAAAGGACCGACCGCACCGCCAGCGCTGAACTACGTGCGGGGGCAGCGCATCTCCGTCCAGTTCGACACGGGCTCCGTACGAGATGTTCGAGTAGATTCCTCGGCATCCGGACTGTATCTCGAACCTGCTCCGGACAGTCTGTCCGACAGTACCGTTCGAAAGACGCCCGCCAAAAAGCCACCGCTCGCCCCCGTTGCCCCGCTGCCGGACCCTCCGGCGCCGATGTTCGCTCCGCTGGCCGCCGCCGTCGTCACTCCATCTCGCCGACTGACATGACCGATTCCGCTTCGCCCACGCCGCATTCGCTCGAGGACACCTTCGCGCTCGTCGATCGCGTCGTTTACGGTGATCGGCCGATGGCGTTGGCCCTCGGCGCGGTCATCGAGGCGGCGGACGCCCATGGCTCAGCAGCCGTCCATGCGATCGTCGGCCGTTACATCGAGCAGCAGACCGACGGAACGCAGCTCCAGATGGATGAAGTGCGCGCGCATCTGGCGTCGGCGATCTTGCCGCGACTTGCGGCGAGTGGGGTGCTCGAGATTCCCGCGCATGGCCTGTTGTCGCCGGAGGCCTCGGTGCAAATCTCACCGGCACTCTGGACGACGATCCACGCGCATCGGGCCGATCTGGCGCGTCAGCTCAGAGCGACCGGCGCGTCGCCCCGTGGTGGACGCGCGCCCACGCCGACCGCCAGTCTTCCGGCCACCGGCGACTCGGTGCTGAGCGCCGAGGGGCTGGTGAAGGCCTACCGCGGCCGTCGCGTCGTGAATGATGTCGCGCTGAACGTGGCGCAAGGCGAGATCGTTGGATTGCTCGGGCCGAACGGCGCGGGAAAGACGACCACGTTCTATATGCTCGTCGGCCTCATCGAGCCGCAGTCGGGCCGCATCAAGCTCGATGGACGGGACATTTCCGGCATGCCGATGTATCAGCGTGCACGCCACGGTATCGGATACCTGTCGCAGGAGCCGTCCATCTTCCGGAAGCTGACCGTCGAGCAGAACATCCTGGCGATTCTTGAAACGCTCCCGCTGTCGGCGGCTGAGCGAAAGGAACGCCTCGAGTTGCTACTGGATGAACTCAGTATCAAGCACCTGCGCAGCAGCCGAGCCTTCCAGCTTTCGGGTGGCGAACGCCGCCGGCTGGAGATCACGCGCGCGTTGGTGACGCAGCCGAAGTTCATGATGCTCGATGAGCCGTTCGCCGGGGTCGATCCAATCGCGGTACACGATATCCAGACCATCGTGGCGGGACTGCGCCACCGGGGTATCGGCGTACTCATCAGTGACCACAATGTCGAGCAGACGCTAGACATTGTGGATCGTGCGTACATCATGTTCGATGGGCAAGTGAAAGTCTCTGGCACTGTTCGCGAACTGGTGTTCGACGATACCGTAGCCGAGATTTATCTGGGGCCGACCCTCACTGCGCGTCTCCGCGCTCGCTTCGCTGAAGCTGATGAAGAAGTCGTGACGTCATGAGGCCGGGTCTCCAACAGAGCACCGGACTCCGTCAGGAGCTGAAAGTCAATCCGCGCCTGTATCAGGCGATGGATTTGCTGCACATGCCCTTGCTCGACCTCCAACAGCATCTCAAGCAGGAACTACTCACCAATCCGTTCCTTGATCTCGTCGAACCCGAGGACGAGGACGACGAATCCGCCGACACCGACGAAGTGCCGGAAGCGCAGGATCTCGCCGAGCCGGAGACGGCGGTCGAAGCCGAGCCGGAGAAGACCGGCGACGACGACGTCGACTGGGAAGCGGTGCTACTCGACGGGTTTGAGACCGGCGGTCAGCGGGAAGAGCATGAGCAGCGCGAGTGGTACGAGCCGGTCACTGTCGACACGAAGCATTTGTCCGACCATCTCACCGAACAGTTATCGCTGATCGAGATGTCGCCTCGCGAAGCGATTCTCGCGGACGAATTCGCCGGCAATATTTCGGACGACGGCTATCTATCCTGTCCGCTCGAGGAAATTCAGCGTGGTTTGAACGAGTGGCTCGCCGCCGAAGCCGAGGAGCGCGACGCCGAGGTGTCGCCATTCACCGACGCTGAAATGCAGGCCATGCTCGCGATCATCCAGGAGCTCGATCCTCCTGGCGTCGGCGCTCGCAATCTTCGCGAATGCCTACTGCTGCAACTGCGCGCCGCCGGACAACGGGATTCGATGGCGTATCGACTCGTCGAAGAATCCTTCGAGGAGCTCATTTCGCACCGATGGAGTGAGCTGTCGAAGCGATTCGGGATCAGCGCGAGGGACGTGCAGAGCGCCGCGGACGAAATTGCCAAGCTCGATCCGAAACCAGGCCTGCGCTACAGTGCCGGCGGGGCCAACTACATCATTCCCGATCTCGTGGTCGACAAGATCGATCAGGCATATCACATCTTCCTGAACGACGGGAATCTGCCACGGCTCAAGTTGTCGCGAGCGTATCAGGAGATCGCTCGGGATAAGAAGAAGTTCGATACCGAGAGTAAGGACTTCATCGCCAGCAAGCTCAATTCGGCTCACTGGATGATTCAGGCCATCGAACAGCGTCGCCAGACCATGCTGAAGGTCATGCACTACATCGTCGATCGGCAGCGGGACTTCTTCGAGCGCGGTGTCCAGGCGCTGCGGCCGCTCACGCTTCGTGAAGTGGCCGAAGCCGTGGGCATGCACGAGTCCACGGTCAGTCGCGTCACCAACGAAAAATTCGTGCAAACGCCGCGCGGCGTGCTGCCGCTCAAGTTCTTCTTCTCGTCGGGACTCGCCACCAGCGATGGCGACGACGTGTCCGCGCGCGGTATCAAGGATCAGATCCAGAAGTTGGTATCAGGGGAAAACACCAAGAATCCTCTCACCGATCAAACGATCGTCGAAATCCTGCAGCAGACCGGTGTACAGATTGCGCGTCGTACGGTCGCCAAATACCGCGAACAACTCGGTGTGCTGCCCGCCCGTATGCGAAAGCGCGTCTGACCCATGTGCGCGACTGAACGCGATCTCACTCCTCTCCGAATGGCCGTCCCTGCTCGTCCACTCCGGCGTGTCTCCCGTTCGACGTCTACACATGATGTAGACGTCAGCGTCCTCGTTCCTGCGAAAGACGAGGCCGGCAACCTCGCCCTATTCCTCGAGCTGTGCGAGGCAACGTTTAAGAACGAGTCGGCCCGCTACGAAGTCGTGGTCATCGACGATGGCTCGACCGACGGAAGCTGGGCATTGCTGCAGGAATTCTGTGCGCAGTACCCGTTCCTGCGACCGGTGCGTCACCGCGCACAACGCGGCATCGCCGAAGCGCTGCGCACCGGATATCTCCATTCGCACGGGCACGTACTGGTCTTTTATCCCGCCGACCTGCAGTTCAAGCCCGAAGATATCCCTCGGCTCGTCAATCCGATTCTGGCTGGTGAGTCAGACATGGTCACGGGATATAAGCAGGGCACGTACGAGAAGGCCTTCGTCTCGGGCATCTATAATAAGCTCAGCCGTACGCTCTTTCACGTGCCCGTACGCGATCTGAACAACGTGAAGGCGTACCGCCGGGAGATCATGGCGGCGCTCCCGATGCGACCGGATTTTCACCGGTACATGATCGTGATAGCGGCGGCTCAGGGCTTCACGGTCACGGAAGTGCCCGTGCCGCTCTACGCTCGGCACTCCGGTCGTTCAAAGTTCGGCCTGTCGCGTATTCCGATCGGCGTCCTCGACATGCTGGCCGTGTGGTTCGAACTCAAGTTCGGACAGAAGCCGCTATTGGCATTTGGCATGCTCGGGGTGGCGCTCTTCGCCGTCGGGGTACTCTCCGGACTCGGAGCGTTCGTCTGGCTCGCGATCACGGGAGAAGGACAGCGCTGGGCTTGGACCGTCATTCAGACGTGCCTTCTGCTCGGGTCGATCTTCTTCGCGACCGGACTGTTGGGAGAGCAGATTGCGCAGCAGCGGGCGGAAGTGCGTGAGCTGCGGCGCGAGCTCGACGAGTTGGCCAGTGCGCAGCAGGACGCGGATGCCGACGAGGTCACACCGTGACCGCCGGCCCCGATCACGACCACCGCTGACGGCCGGCGCTCCGGTGCCTCGTGCGCAGCGCGTGCTCTTCGTGACCCACAATATGCCGCGCTTCGTCGGTGACGCGGCTGGGTCGTTTGTCCTTCGGCTCGCCGTCGCACTGCAGTCTGCCGGTGCGCAGGTCGATGTCATCGCGCCAGCGGCGCCGGGCCTGTCGGACAACGAGATACTGGAAGGCGTTCGCATCCGGCGCGTGCGCTACGCGAGCGACGCGCGCATGACGCTCGCCTATGTGGGGAATATGGCCGAGCAGGTGAGGTCGTCATGGGACGGCAAGCTCGCGCTGCTGGGGCTGCTCCGAGCCATGCGGCGCGCTGTTCGCCAACGGATCGATGCGGCGGCGCGTGCGGGTGAGGCATACGACGTCGTGCATGCACATTGGTGGTTCCCCGCTGCGCTGTCACTCTGGCGCTCGCGCCGCGCAGGCGACCCGCCGCTGGTCATCACGATGCACGGCTCCGACGTCCGCCTCGCGCAGCACACCGCGCCGGCGCGCGCGGTCATGCGAGCCGTACTAGGGGAGGCCGCGATCTGCACAGCCGTCTCGGGATGGCTCGCAGACACGGCGCACCGGATTGTGCCGGATGCCACGGTGGCTGTCTCTCCCATGCCAGTAGATGCGCGACACTTTGCTCCCCCCGCCGCGTCAGCGACCGGGACAGCCGCGACGCGGAGCGGAGTGCTGTTCGTGGGCCGACTGAACGCGCAGAAGGGTCTCGCCGATCTGCTCGACGCGATGGTGTCTCCGGCAATGCGTGAACACGACGCTCAGCGCGCGGGCAAGGCCACAATGCTCGAGGTCGTCGGCGACGGGCCAGAGCGCGAGGCGCTGATGGCGCGTGCCGCCGGTCTCGGCCTGGCGGAACGCGTGCGATGGTACGGTGCCCTTCCGCAGCCCGCCTTGGTCCCGCTGTACCAAGGGGCGTGCGCACTGGCGATTCCCTCGCGTGAAGAGGGGCTCGGGCTGGTGGCGGTGGAAGCGCAGCTCTGCGGCACGCCCGTCGTGGCATATGCCGACGGTGGCCTGATCGATGTCGTGCGTCCGGACCATGGCGGAACACTGGTGACGGTAGGGGACTCGCGTGCGCTCGGAGAGGCGCTTGCCAGAGTGCTCACCGACGAGACGGCCGCACATCAGCGCGGCATCGCTGCGCGCGAGGACATGCTCTCCCGCTTTTCGCCCGAAGCCGTCGCCGGCCGGTATCTCACACACTACCGCCAGGCCGTGCGGTGACCACGACGGCGCCATGGCGTACGCGTAGTCTCTGGCATCATCCAGCGATCAAGCTCGTGCTGCTGCTGCTCACGGGGATCTGCATTGCGTGGGCGCTTCACGGACAGTGGACTGACATGCGCGCCGCGGCGCGTGAGTTCCACGTTGAGTGGCGATGGATCGCCGCGGCCAGCGCGACGGTGCTCGCGGTCTACGGGGTACTGATTCAGAGCTGGCGCATGTTGCTGGGCGGATGGGGTGGCGAGCTGGCGTATCCGAGCGCGGTGCAGATCTGGACCATCGCCAATCTCGGGCGTTGGATTCCCGGTAAGGTCTGGTCGGTCGGGGCGTTGAGTGTGCTCGCCGCTCGTGAGGGAGTTTCCGGAGCTGCCGCCGCCGGTGCGGCCGTACTCGGAACGCTGCTGAATATCGGTACGGGGTTCGCCGTCGCCGTGATCACGGGCGCCGAGGGGCTGGAGACGGTATATCCCGGGTTCCGAACAGGTGCGCTGGTTGCCTCCGCCAGCTTTGCGGTCGGCGTGTTGGCGCTCCCGCGGCTGCTGCCGCCGGTCCTCGCCTGGTTTGCCACGAAGCGGGGCGTGTCAATGACCGGCAGGCATTTGTCGGCGAAAACGCTCTGGGCGGCCGTCGCCATGAACGCGGCGGCATGGGTGGGGTATGGGTTGGCCTTTGCATTGTTTTCGCGCGGTGTCACCCCACGAATCGGTAGCGATCCGACCCTGTTCATCGCCGTGTTCACCGCGTCCTACCTCGTCGGATACCTCGTGCTGTTCTCGCCTGGGGGACTGGGATTCCGGGAGGCGGCGCTGACCATCTTTCTGGTGGGCGTTGGTGCCGCGGGGCAGGGGGACGCCGTGATACTCGGCGTCACATCGCGAGTCTGGCTGACCGTGCTCGAAGTCCTGCCGGGGCTTCTCAGCCTCCTCTTGCTTCCGGCTTCGCAGCGAGCCGCGCTGCAACGCTCCGAATGAACGGTCCCGCTTGGAAAGTGCTTACCGATCACCTTTCCCGTCTTCTCGATGGCACGCGCTGACGCGACGAGTGCAATTCCGCCGTCACCACGATTCCCGTTAGCGTGGGCGGCGATCGTCTGCACTGCCGCGACGATGCTGCTGGCGTGGCCGGCGCTCGGTGGCGCCTTTCTCGTGAATCCGAATTCAGATCAGTACATCGCCGGCTATGCGTTCCGTGAGTTCGCGGCGCGTGCGCTGCGAGACGGCCAGGGATTCCCGCAGTGGAATCCCTACCAGTTCGGCGGCATGCCGTACATCGCGGCGATGCACGGCGACATTTTCTACCCGACGTTCCTGCTGCGGATGGTGCTGCCCACCGACATCGCGATGACGTGGGGCTTTGTGGTCCATATGGTACTTGCCGGCGTCTTCACCGTCGGATTCCTCGGGGCGGCCGGTGTTCGGTTCTACAGCGCCATCGTGGGCGGCGTTGCATATCTGCTCAGTGGGGCCGTCGCGTCGTACGCGTCGCCGGGACACGACGGAAAGCTGTTCGTCAGCGCGCTGCTACCCGCCGCCCTCTGGGCCCTTGTTCGCGGTATACGCGATGGCCGGCGGGGGGCTTGGGGGCTGCTCGCGTTGACTGTCGGTTTGGCGGTGCTCTCGCCGCACCCGCAACTCCTGCAGTACCTGCTGCTCACGTGCGGTGCGTACGCCCTCTTCATCGCGCTCCGTCGGCGCAGCTTGGCCTCCGAATCCCCGGTAGCAACCCGCGACGCCATTCCGTCGAGACCGCTCGCCCGGCTGGCCCTCGCGCTGGGTGCGGTGGTCCTCGGTGTCATGATGGGCGCGGTCCAGTATCTTCCGGTTCAGCAGTACGTACCCTGGTCACCGCGGGCCGGCGGCAAGGGCTACGACTTCGCGACGAGTTTTTCGTTTCCCCTAGAAGAAACGGTCAACCTGTATCTCCCGCAGTTCTCGGGCATTCTCGGGCACTACTGGGGCCGGAACGGCATCCATTTCCACAGTGAGTACATGGGCGCGACGGTGCTCGTGCTGGCGCTCTTCGCGTTCAGCGGAGGGCTCGGCAATCGGCATCGTTCGCACGCGTGGTTCTGGCTGGGCGTGCTGATGGTATCGCTCCTCTGGGCCTGGGGCGGCAACACACCGTTCTATCAGCTGGTGTATGCGCTCGTTCCAGGCTCCACGTATTTCCGGGCGCCGAGCACCGTCCTGTACGTGACGGCCTTGGCCTTCGCGGTACTTGCCTCATTCGGCGCGGAGCGGGTGCTCGCGGGGAAGGGGACCACCCGTTACGCCATGGGCTGGGCAAGCTTCGCGCTGGTGGTTGGGGTACTCGCCACGTCGGGCGCCTTCACGAGCCTTGCGCTCTCGATCTCGGGTGAGGGGCGCGGAGACCTAATCGAGGCCAACAGCTTGAGCGTCGTCGCCGGCGCCTGGAGATCGGCCGTCGCCGTGCTCGCGATGGTCGGGCTGATGCTGGCCGTCGCGCGTGGCGCGCTCAACACCACCGCGGCTGGTTGGATGCTCGTGGCCGTGGTCGCGCTCGACCTGTGGAGTGTGGAGCGATCCTACTGGACGTTTTCGGCCCGCGCTGACCATCTGTACGCGGAAGACGATATCATCCGCTTCCTCAAGGCACAGCCGGAACCGGGCCGAGTGATCGCGATTCCGCTCGCTGACAACATGGCACCGCATGATCCGTTTCTGCTCGGCGACGCGTTGATGCACCACGGAATCCGTGGCGTCCTCGGGTATCATGGCAACGAGCTCGGCCGTTACCAGGAGCTGTACGGTAAGAGCGACGGGTTCCAATCGATCGCCAATCCGAACTTCTGGTCACTGACCAACACACGATTCGTCTACACCAACACACCGGGATTGCCGTTTCCGGGAGCGAGGTTGGCCGCCGGGCCGGTACGTAACGCGGCGGGCACGATGACCTATCTTTACGAGCTGCCCGGTGATCACCCAGCCGCTTGGATTACGCCCCGCATCGTGAAGCTCGACGATCCGACGAGCAAAGCGACGGTACTCAGCCCGTTGTTCGATGTGAAGCGGGTGGCGATCTTTGACGTGTCCTCGAGCTTTGAGGAGAAGCCGATAAACGCGCCGTTACCCGAGCCCGTTCCGTTCGACGTCGCAGTGACGAGGTATCAAGCCGGGGCGATCGACATCACCCTCGGTGGACCAGCGCCCTCCGGCAGCGCGTTGGTCGTTTCTGAAAATTTCTATCCTGGTTGGAGCGCGAGGGTGGACGGAAAGCCTGCCACAATTGCGAGAGCCGACTATACACTTATTGGCGTCGAGCTACCCACGGGTGCAAAGTCCGTGCAGCTCCGTTTCGACAGCGCACCATATCACACGGGGAAGTTGTTGACTTTACTGGCACTTGGCGCGGCGTTGCTCTGGTGGATTCTCGGGTTCGCGCTCGACCTGAAAGCCGTATCTGCGGCTGACGTTCTCGCAGCGTAAGGCGAACGACGTGACCAGAATGCCGACTCCGCCTCGTGGTTCGCTCGCACTCGGTGAGCGAGCCCTTGTGATCGTCCCGACCTACAACGAGAGCGAAAACGTCACCCGCATCGTCCCGCAGATCCTCGCTCAGGATTCGCGGCTCGATGTCCTGGTGGTCGACGACAATTCCCCCGACGGCACCGGACGGCTCGCCGACGGGCTGGCGGCCGCCGATCCGCGTGTCCATGTACTTCATCGCGCGGGCAAGGAAGGCCTCGGCCGGGCATATCTGGCGGGGTTCAAGTGGGCGCTCGAGCGCGACTACGCCTTCATCTTCGAGATGGACGCCGACTTCTCGCACGATCCCGGTCACTTGCCTGAGTTCCTGGCCGCGATCCGCGGCGCCGATATGGTGCTCGGTTCTCGGTACCGCGACGGCAAGGTGACGGTGGTGAATTGGCCGATGACGCGACTGATGCTGTCGTACGGCGCCAATATCTATGCGCGTTCGGTCACGGGACTTCGACTGGGCGATGCCACCGGCGGCTACAAGTGCTTCCGCCGAGAAGTCTTGCTGGCGATCCCGCTGGATCAGGTTCGGTCGAACGGATACGCCTTTCAGATCGAGATGAGCTTCCGGGCATGGAAGCGCGGATTCCGCATCGCGGAGATTCCGATCGTGTTTCACGATCGCACAGAAGGCGAGTCGAAAATGTCCAATCGGATCGTACGAGAAGCGATCGGGATGGTATGGCGGCTTCGATGGTGGGCGATCACGGGGAAGGCCTAATGTCGGCACGCTCGGCGCTCCACGGGATCCCGTTTACCAAGATGACGGGATCCGGCAATGACTTCGTGTTTTTCGACGGCCGTCATGTGTCGCTGGAGCGCGTGAAATCACCTGAGATCATCAGGTCTATCTGCAATAGAAACAATGGCATAGGTGCTGACGGGATCGTTCTTCTCGAGCCGGCGCCGCCCACGGCGGACGTGCGAATCCACTACTTCAACAGCGACGGCACGCCGGCCGATCTGTGCGGGAACGCCACGCTCTGCTCGACGGCCATGTCCGCGATGCTTGGCCTGGCCACGGATTCCGGGATGACGCTGATAACGCCGGCCGGGCTCATCGCCAGTCGGGTCACGGCCGGCCTCCCCGAGATCGACCTACAGCCGGTCACGGCGATTCGGGACGACATGCCGCTCGATATGGTGCCCGGGGAGCAGCGCATCGGCTTCGCCTTGGCTGGCATTCCGCACGTGGTGATCCTCTGTACGGACGCCGATTCGGTTGATGTTGAAGGTCGTGGGCCGCTACTGCGGCGGCATGCCGCCTCCGGGCCTGCCGGCGCGAATGTCAACTGGGTGTCACCGATACCAGGCGGCCACTGGCGGTACCGCACCTTCGAACGCGGCGTGGAAGGCGAGACCTTGGCGTGTGGAACCGGAGCCGTTGCAACGGCGGTACTCCTGACCAGCTGGGGGCTCGCCGCGACGCCGACCGTCACGATCCGGACGAGCTCCGGGCGATACCTCGACGTGCGTTTATCGGCGACCACAGCGCCGGCATCTGGCTACCAGCCCACGCTGCGCGGCGAGGGTCGCGTAGTATTCCGTGGTGTGATCGAGTCGATCTGAGCGGATCACGCGACATGGCCGTCCAAACACCTGCGGCCATGCCCCACAGTTCATGTGGGAAGGTGGACAGCCTTACGTTTCGTGAGATCCGGACACTGGATTGGAAGACAGACGAGAGCTAATACGTTCCATGCCAATGTGTTAGAGTGTTTACCAAGACCACACGCACGCTCTCTCTAAATGTTTTCCCACAGTTATCCACCAGACAAAGTTTACATAACATGTATTATGCGCACTCTAAACGGCCACGATTTCCTACAGAATGCTGCTATTCGGATCGGTTGCCGTTGCATTACTGTCGACTTCCCCCTCCGCACGCGACTCGACAACAAAACGGCGGCCCGGAACATATCCGGACCGCCGCAGCACCATACTCACCAATCATCACAACGACGACGCACCCCAAACGCGTCAGTTCTTTCCGGCTCCAGCCAACTCGCCGAGGCGAACGTTCGCTTCCTGCGCCGACTGACCGTCAGACTTGGCCAGCTCCTCCCAGATTATCCGCGCTTCCGTGTTTTTGCCGGCGGCCATCAGGCTGCGAGCCTCAAACGCCTTGTAGCTGTTCTTGTCGTTCGCGAACTTGGCAGCCGTTGAGGCCTTGCCGTAGTGCACGGCCGCGTCCGCAAGCTTCCCCTGAAGCTCGTAGCCGACCGCGATCATCGACTCCATCGATGCTTTAAAGTCCGCGCTCGCGCCACCCACCGCCTTCTCGAGGGAAGCGACACCTTCGGCGTATTTTTTCTGGTCGAAGAGCGCCTGAGCAAGCAGCAACGCTGCCTGTTGGCCGGACGCCGTGCCCGAGTAGCCCGTGGCCACCTTGTCGAGCGCCTTCGTGGCCTCTTCAAGCTTGCCTTGAGCCATCGGAGCCTGAGCGGCGTACAGCGCGGTTGACGCCTTCACGTTCTGACTCGTCGAGTAACTGCGGTAGCCAAAGATCGCCAGCGCGGCAACGGCAACGCCGCCGACCGCCATGCCGATCGGACGGCTGTTCGACTGGAGCCAATCACCGAGCTTCTCCATCGGGTCGTCGGAGAGGCTCGAGGAGGACGACGCGGAACGGGACGACTGGGCCATGCGGAAGACCAGCGATGAGGGGCAAAGACGGGCGCGTCCAACAGCCGGACACCCGGTCAAGACGGGTGTGCGCGAAGCGGACGGGAGTTAGCCTTTAAACATAGTGTCGAACGCCACCAGAGTGTACAGGGGCGGCCGTTTTGACATCGAGAATGATGTCCCCGGCAGGGATCGAACCTGCGGCCTGAAGTTTAGGAAACTTCCGCTCTATCCAACTGAGCTACGGGGACAGGACCAGGCGCGAGTTCCGCCGCTCGGTCGCTGCGGAATCTCATCAATTTGTCTGCGGCCCTCAAGGCTGCGCGGGCGTTCTCGAGATCAGATCGTGACGACGGCGTGGACCGTGCGCTCCGGCAACCGCGTGCGCCCCTGCAGAAAGCCCAGCTCGATGAGCACGGAAACGCCGACCACCGCCCCACCGAGCCGATCGACCAGACGGCACGTCGCCGCAGCGGTTCCGCCGGTCGCGAGGACATCGTCGACCACCAGAACACGGGCACCTGCCCCGACGGCATCCGTGTGCATTTCGAGCACGTCGCTCCGGTACTCCAGCGCGTACGACTCGCGCTCGGTTTGCCACGGCAACTTGCCGGGCTTGCGCGCGGGGGCGAAGGGAACGCCGAGTTGCAGCGCCATCGGCATGCCGAACAGGAAGCCTCGACTCTCGACGCCCACCACATGAGTGACCCCAAGACGTTCGGCGGGCGCAAGCATCGCGGTGATGACGTCGCGCATCAACACGGGGTCGGCGAGAACCGGAGTAATGTCCTTGAACAGAATCCCTGGAGCGGGAAAGTCCGGGACGTCCCGAAGTGTGGCCGACAGGCGGTCGAGGAGGCTGGAAGTCATGTGAGGCAAGTTAGCGCCACCGGCCCGCTATCGCTCAATGAGGAAGGGCGACGGTAGCCCCGTCGCGTCGCCTGACGCGACGAGGACCACAGCGCCATCGGGCTCATTGCGGACCCATCCCGCGATCGCGAGCGCGCGCGCCTGCTCGCGCACGTACCACCGGAATCCAACCCCCTGCACTTCCCCCTCCGCCCGACAGCGGCGAACCGCCAATGTCATTACCGACGGACGCCGAGTACGGCGGCCAACGCCGCGGTCAGCGCCGCGGTCAGCGCAGCGGTGTCACCGAGGCGGGGCTCAGAGCCTGCCAAGGAGATTTCGCCATGGCGCACGCGGCGGGCGAGCACCTCGAGCGCCCGAGCAGCCGCCTCCGCGTCTTCATTATCCGATCGACTCGCCCGATGGGCCCACGGTTCGATCGAGTGGCTCGCCCCGAGCGCAGGCCCCCGGTCTGGGCCGGAGGTGTGCTCTCGGTGCTGCGGCCTCATGTCGATCTCGTCGGCGTCACCCCATGCCGAAATCGGATCAGAGGATGACATCCCGTTCGACCACTGAACTGCCGTACCGGAGCCAACGGCGAGGCGTTCGCGCCCTCGCAGTTCGTCGGCGAACGCCCGCATCTGGGCGGCCGCCTCGTCGAGCGCCCACGCGTCCGATGGTGTTGAGACCTCTTCACCGGCGGCGCTCAGTGGCCATCCGGCAGCGGGCACGGCTTCGTCGACTATCGCCTCTGGCGAGGGAAGAGCGAAGAACGCCACCGGCTCATCGACCGCCCGAATCGACATCGCCGGCGTCGACGTGAGGAAGGCATCGATCCACGGAAGCCCCGAAGCCTCCCGTATGCCATCCTCCTGCACCGGCGATCCAAGCGGCGTGAGGTACGCCGGTGTCGGATACGACGGCGGCATCTTCGGCATCTGCGGCGCCAGCAATGCCTCAACAGCGAGCGGTGTCACCGATCGTATCGGGACTGCCCGTACAGATTCGACCGCGGGCGTCCCGCGCCAGGGCGCCGGCACGTACGGACCGACCTGCCCACGCGCCGACTGCAGCACGCGGGCAACCGGAGCGTTCCCCGTGGGCGGGAATGCATACGGCGGGGCGGCTGAGCGCCGGTCCGCACCGGTGGTCGGAGTCGAGGGAGTTGAGGACATAGCGTGGTCAGGCCGTGAGTGCCGAAGATGCGCGGCAGAGCGATTGCGCGCATACGCACGTTCTCGCCGGGTCCATCAGGCCGGCCAACCACCGGCCCCAATTAACGGGACGAAGCGGACCGGAACGATGTCACGTCCTTCCAGTAATCCGTTTCGTTTGACGAACAGCGTGAGCATCTGTTCATCCCGGTCGCCGATCGGAATCAGCATCCGTCCGTCCTCGGCCAACTGCTCCTCCAGTGCTGGCGGCACGTGGGGCGCGCCAGCGCTGACCACGATCCCGTCGTACGGACCGTACTCGCGCCATCCCAGCGTGCCATCCCCGAGCAAGAGCGAAACATTACGTACGTTGGCCTGCTGCAACGACGGACGCGCTTTGTCGAGCAGCGCCGCATAGCGCTCAATCGAGAAGACTTGGGCCGCGAGCTCCGCCAGCAACGCGGTCTGGTACGCGGAGCCCGTGCCGATTTCGAGCACCTTCTCCTTGCCAGTCAGCATCAGCTGTTCGAGGGCACGCGCGTGCACGTACGGTTGCGAGATCGTCTGTCCGCTGCCGATCGGCAACGCAGAATCCTCGTAGGCACGATGGCGCACCGTGGGCGGCACGAACAGATGCCGAGGCACCTGATCGATGGCCCGCAATACCGCGAGATCGCGGATCCCCTTATCCTGCAGCGCCTCGACGAGACGTCGGCGCGCGCCACGAAACTCGGGCTCTACAGAGGACGCCACCAATCCGCCGCCGTATCGAGCACATCGCGGTGCGTGAGGTCGAGGTGCAACGGGGTCACCGAAATGTAGCCGTCGTGCACGGCGCGGAAGTCGGAATCATCCGGGCCGCTCCACTCCACACTGCCGCCACCGATCCACAGGATCTCACGTCCCCATGGGTCCTTCATCTTCGTGATGGAATCGCTGAAGACGCGACGACCGAGCCGGGTGAGACGGACGCCCTTGATCTGATCGCCCGCCACATTGGGAAGGTTCACGTTCAGCAGGGTCTCGGGCGGAAAAGAGGTGAGCGCCATCAGGTGCTTCAGCAGATCGCGCAGCACATCGACTTGCGTCTCGAGTAGGGCATCGGCGCGTAGCACGCTGCCGGCGAACGACACCGCGATGGACGGTATGCCCAGAGCGAGCCCTTCCATTGCGGCCGCCACCGTACCGCTGTACAGCACGTCTTCGCCCATATTCGGTCCGTGGTTGATGCCGCTGATCACGTAATCCGGGCGCATATCGAGCAGCGCCTCGCACGCGAGCATCACGCAATCGGTCGGCGTGCCGTCCACTTGCCAGCGGCGTTCACCGAGCTGCACGGGACGCAACGGATGATGCAGCGTGAGCGAATGGCTGGTCGCGCTCTGTTCACGATCGGGGGCGACGACACTGAGCTCGCCGAGCGGCCCACAGGCCTGCTCGAGCACGCCCAATCCCTTGGCGAGAATGCCATCGTCGTTACTGAGGAGAATGCGCATCGGATCGGGTGAAAGACGAAGAGCGAAAAACGCGCCGTTGGCGCCCTATCGGGAACGCGGGGCCGGTCGATCGTCGAGTATCGCCTGCAACTCCGCCAGATCGCGCTCGAGACTCTCGAGCGCTTCCACTTCCAGCGCCGCACGGGCCGCCGGTCGAAGCGAGCCGCCTTTACGATGCTCATCCAATTTCTGACGGGCGCCGTCGATCGTGTACTTCTCAGTGTACAGCAAGTGCTTCACGAGGAGAATCAACTCGACTTCGCGACGTGCGTAGACGCGGTTGCCGCTCCGATTCTTGGCGGGATTGAGGAGCTTGAACTGGCTCTCCCAATACCGGAGGACGTGCGGCTTGAGTTCGGTGAGTGAACAGACCTCGCCAATGGAGTAGAACTCCTGGATCGGCTCGCCACGTGGCGCGACCACGTCAGTCGCGCTCCGCACGCAGTTCACGCGCCATCAGCTCGGTGACGGCTTCGCGCGGGGCCTGCCCTTCAAACAGAATACGATAGGTCGCGTCGATGATCGGCATCTCGACGCCGGCACGGTCGGCCAGTGCTTTCGCGCTCTGCGCATTCAGCACCCCTTCCGCGACGCTGTCCTTACCGGCCAGCGCGTCGGCAAGCGACTGCCCCTGCCCGATCGCCACGCCGAGGGCCCGATTGCGGGAGAGCGCGCCAGTGCATGTCAGCACAAGATCGCCGAGACCGGCCAGCCCAGCAAACGTCTCCGCCCGCGCGCCGGCTGACACGCCCAGGCGCGTCATTTCCGCCAACCCGCGGGTCATCAGCGCCGCGCGAGGATTGTAGCCGAGTCCCAGGCCGTCGAGAATGCCCGTCGCCACCGCCATCACGTTCTTGAGCGCACCGCCGAGTTCCACGCCGACGACGTCATCGCTCGTGTATACGCGGAACGCGGCGGCACTCATGGCCCCCTGCACCAACTTCGCGGCGTCATGCGAGGAACTCGCCGCCACGACGGCCGTGGGTTGCCCCTGCGCGACTTCAGCCGCGAAGCTCGGACCGCTCACCGCCACGACCTCATGCCCGAACGCTTCCTGCGCGACGACATCTGTCATCAAGGCCAACGTCTCGCGCTCGATCCCCTTCGTGGCCACCGACAACACCGCGCCGGGTGCGATCGAGCCGGCACACGATGCGACCACCGTGCGCAAGACGTGCGACGGCGCGGCGTATACCACCAGACCGGCGCCGTGCAGCGCACGCGCCATGTCACTACTGGCCGTGAGGCCTGGCGCCAGCGTGATGTTCGGCAGAAACCGCGGATTCTCGTGCCGGGCGTTGACCGCATCGACCACGTCGTCCTCGCGGGCCCAGAGCGTCACGCGATGGCCGTTGCGCACGAGGCGATCGGCGATCGCTGTGCCCCAGGCACCACCTCCAATCACGGCGCAACCAAGCGGACGGTCCTTCACGCGCGACCTCCAGTGGTAGGCGATGAGGTCCGTCCGACGCGACGTTCCTCCCCACGGCGGAGGCGACCGATGTTCTCGCGGTGCGTCCAGAACACAAATGCGCCCACGGCCGCACTCACGAGCACCAGTGGTGTGACGGCGCGCTGCTGCAGCAACAACGCGACGGGCAGCACCACCGCACCAACCAGCGAGCCCAGCGAGACGTAGCGGGTCATCGCGACGACAATCACGAAGCCGACGATGGCACAGAGCGCCGGAACGGGGGTCAGAGCGACGAAGACACCACTCGCGGTGGCGACACCTTTACCGCCGCCTCTCCCCATCAGAAACACGGGGCGCACGTGACCGACAATGGCAAGCAGGCCGAATACCACCCCCCATGGCCATCCCGTCGCCATGCCGATGGCGCTGGGCAACCACACCACCGGGAACGCCCCCTTCAGGCCATCGACCAGATACACGAGCAATCCCCATCTCCACCCGAGCGTCCGAAACACATTCGTGGCGCCAAGGTTTCCAGACCCAACCGTCCGCAAATCGACGCCGTTGGCCTTTCCCACCAGGTAGGCCGTGGGAAAGGAGCCAATGACGTAGGCGGCAAGTAACGCCGCGGCCTGGGCAATCATGGGACTCACGACTCGCGCTTGCTCCGCATGATGATGCGCATCGGCGAGCCAGTGAAGCCCCACTTCTCACGCAGCTGATTGTGAATGAAACGGATGTAGTTCTCGGGGATCAACTCCGGATGGTTCCCGAAGAACGCGAACGTCGGAGGAGAGGTCTCCACCTGCGTGGCGTAGTTCAGCTTCACTTCCCGGCCAGCGGCTTGCGGCGGTTGCAGTCGCGCGATGATCTCCTGCAGCGCATCGTTCACCTGCGAGGTGGAAATGCGGCGCTTGCGCTGCTCCTGCACCTCGAGCGCCATGTCGAGCACCTTGTTCACACGCTGGCCCGTCAGCGCGGACGTGAACAGAAAGGGCACGAAGCCGAGATACGGCACCTTCTCGACAGCGTCCTTGCGGAACTTGGCCGAGCTCTTGTCGGTCTTGTCCGCGTACAGGTCCCACTTGTTGATGACCATGATCAGGCCGCGACCAGCCTCCCACGCCAGCGTCGCGATCTTGAGATCCTGGTTCTGCAAGCCTTCCGTGGCGTCGACCATCAGAATGCACACGTCGGACGAATCGATCGCGCGACGGGTGCGCAATGCCGAGTAGAACTCGATGCCGTCATCGATCTTCGACTGACGCCGCAAGCCGGCCGTATCGACGAAGATGATCTCTTGGTCGTGATACCGCATCGGGGCGTCAATCGAATCGCGCGTGGTACCCGATTCGTCGTTCACCACCAGACGCTCTTCTCCGAGCAGCTTGTTCACGAACGACGACTTGCCCACGTTCGGACGACCGATCACGGCGATGCGCACCGCTTCCGACGGCACGTCATCCGTTTCTGGAATCGCGGCCACAACGGCGTCGAGCAGATCGCCCGACCCCTTGCCATTGGCGGCGGACACGGGATACACGTCGGCCACGCCGAGGCGATAGAAATCATAGAAGTCGGCACTGTTGGGATCGTCGACCTTGTTGGCGACGAGCACCCACGGCTTCTTCGCGAGACGTAGAATATCGACGAGGCGCGCATCACTCGGATGCACGCCGACCTTGGCGTCTACCACGAGCATCAGAAGATCGGCCTCTTCGATCGCCTGCATGACCTGCTTGCGGATGGCGACGTCCATGGGCTCATTCGAATCTTCGACGAGACCGCCGGTGTCGACGAGCCAGAAGTGGTGGCCAGCCCAATCGGCCTGACCGAAATGGCGGTCGCGGGTGGTACCCGCTTCCTCGCTGACGATCGCCGACGCTTCACCGACGATACGATTGAACAGATGGGACTTCCCGACATTGGGGCGTCCGATGATGGCTATGACTGGAAGACTCATGCGGCTGGTTGGAACGCCGCGTCACCTTCCGGGACCAGCGCGTCTATGAAATCGTACGAAGGATATACCGGCATCGGCAGCGATGCTCGCACCGCCACGAACGACTCTTCGTCGAGGAAGAGTCCATCGTCGTTGATGCACTCGGCGGGAATGAGCGCGAGATCGAGATCATGCCGATCGGACAGCGCCTTGCGGATATCGGCGCCCACCAGCAATCCGGCAGTGGTCGTGGTCGGCCCGAACAACGAGTTCTCCATCGTGATAAGCGAGAACTGGGCGCCGGTGGCTTCACGCAGCAGGTCGAGCAACTCGGGCATCAACGGCGTCATGGAGACCCCCGTCACGATACCAATCTTCTTGCCATCGAGGCGCGGCAATTGCGACAACCCGTCGCGCACGCGGGACCGCAGCGACGTGACGGCACCGACGCCATTCTCGATTTGCGAGAAGTCGCCGTAATGCTCCATGTCGGGCAGCGGTTCGTCGGAGAGCAGATAGAGCTCGTCGGAGCCGAACACCCATCGGTCGCCACGCTCGGCGAGACCGCGCTCCGACCACCGATGCACGGTGTCGAGCAGAAGCCGCGCGTTGACTGCGTCCATCGACTTGCCGTTGTACAAGTGCGAGAACTGCGTGACGCCCACCGGTACGAGCGCCACCGACATGACGGCATCACCGAGATTCCAGAGGTCGGTGAGCGACTGTTCGAGCACCTCACCGTCATTCAGGCCGGGCACGATGACCATCTGCCCATGGAACTGAATACCCCCCTCGGCCAGCCGCGTGAGCTGCTCGACGATGTTGGGGACGCGCGGATTGTTCAGCAGCACCTTCCGTGCTTCCCACGGCGTCGCATGCACCGACACGTAGAGCGGCGACAGTCGATACTCGAGGATGCGCGCGATGTCCCGCTCCTTCACGTTCGACAACGTCGCGAAGTTGCCGTAGGCGAACGACAACCGATAATCGTCGTCGCGGATATACAGGCCCTTTCGAAGCCCCTTCGGAAGCCCTTCGATGAAGCAGAACTCGCAGCGGTTGGCGCACCGTCGGACTGTGGGCGGTGCGAGCTCCACACCCATCGCCTCGCCGCCTTCGCGCTCGATGTCGTACTCGACTTCGGAGCCATCGGGGAGCCGAGCCGACACGATGAACGCCTCATCGGCCGTCAGGAACTCCCAATCGAGGAAGTCTTCCAACGGCCGTTCGTTGACGGCGAGGAGTTCAGTGCCCGGAACGATGCCGATCTCATCGGCAATGCTTCCTGGCTGTACACGTGTGACGCGAACCATGACCCGGGACGAAAACGGGGGACGAGGCCCAAAGGCCTTCCCCCGGATGACAAGGGGCGGCAACCGTAGCGCTGCCGCCCACTTGAGAAAATATACGAACTGTGAGGCCCGAAGTCAATTCAGAACATGGACTTACTTGAGGGGCGCATAGCGATATGCGACCGCTTTCGGCGCATCGAGCTTCACCGAGAAGGTCGTGTTTCCGCCCGCCTCGACCGGACCGATCGCCACATCCTTCGCGGCGACGACGGCACCGGCGGCATCGAGGAGCTCGAGCTTCATCGTCCACGAGGTCGTCGCGCTGCCCTCGTTGTTGACGGTCCCCTGTACTGAATACGAGTTCGCCGACTTCTGTGCCAACGTGATGTCGACCCGCGGATTGGTCTTGGTCTGCTTGTCGAGGTAATACAACACCGAATCGTTGGCCGACTTCTTCTTGGCCGCGTCCGGCTCGGCACGCGCCCGAAGCTGCCATAGCCCTGCCGTGAGGCGATAGCCGCGATCGAAATTGGGGTCGACCTCGATGAGGCGCGCCACAATTGGCGCCATGCGCTCGGTGTCCTTCAGCGTGAAAAGCACGGTGGCGTAGTTGAGCAGCGCCACTCGATGGTAGGGGTTCTTCTTGAGCCCATTCTCGAACAACTTGGCGGCATCCGGGTCATGACCGGTTGCCGCCGCATTCGAGGCGGCCTCGAACAGCTGGTCGGCCGAAAACTTGTCCGGCGATTTCACCATGTCGACAAAGATCGCCGTCACCGCCGCGGTGTCGCCCGACAGGCGAACCGCCCGCCCCAGCGCCTGCGCCGCATTAGCGTCACCCGGCGTGTCCTTGAGATAGGCCTCGAGAAGCGTGCGGGCCGCCTTGATCTCGGCGTCCTTCGTGTTGCCGGCGGCTTCCGCTTCGGCACGGGTCAGCTTGATGACCGCCAGGTTGTAGCGGCTCTGCTGCTTGACCTTGGTGTAGAGCGTGTCGGATCCGGAAAGCGCGATCACCTTCTCCATGGCGATCATTGCACTGTCCGTCTTGTTCTGCTTCTGGTACACAGCCGACAAGACGTTCCACGGACGCGGATCAGCCCCTGCCACCTGAAGCGACAGATTCGCGAAGTACGACGCCGAATCATTCTGCTCGGCGCTCATCGCCGCGATCGACTTGTTCAGGATCTCGCCGAAGAACTGCGCGCGATACGGGCGCACTCTCTCCTTACACTGCGGCAGCATCAACTCGATGGCCGTCGCCGCTGAATCGAGGGCGAGCAGCAGGTTTTGCAAGCCGACCGGATTCTGCGTGAAGCCGACATCGCCTCGCGTCATCACGTAGCTCGCATTTTCACGCTGAAGCCACTGCGCGTATGCGCGCAGCAGCATCCACTGCCGACCCGCGTCGTTCTTGATCTTGGACGGATCGTCGGTGAGGACACGAATTGCATTCTGCAGGTGCTTCGGGACCTCGTCGGTGCGACGGGAGTTGGCCGCGGCAATGATGTACTGCTTCGCGCCATTGACCTGAAACGGGCTGCTGTCGTTGATCTCGCACGCGCCCTGCGCGAAGGACGCCATCGGGACCACTGCGCCCAGGACCGTCGCGCTCACTACCGCCGTCCACATCCGAGCCTTCATCGCTGCTCGCCTCGTAAGTGCCATGAGAATCGTGATCACGCTCGGTACGACGCGCCGCTGCCAGTATTGAACACCACAACCTCGGCATCGGCCGAGAGCGTGCCCGCCGTCACCGCATCGCGAAGAACGGACAGGGCGCAGCCACCCTCCGGCGCCGCGTCGATACCGGTTGCCGTGGCGAGCCGCAGCGTCCAGTCACGGATCGCCTCCTCGGTCGCGGTGCCCGCGATGCCGTTTGTCTCGCGGAGCACGCGAAGCAACAGTCGGTCGCCGAGCGGTGACGGCACGCGAAGACCGCTGGCGTACGTCACGGGGTCGACCCAGGGAGTGGCCCGATCCTCTTTCGCGGCAAACGCGCGCGCGATTGGCGCGCATCCCGCGGCCTGTGCAACCACATACCGAGGCTGCATGGCACCGTCGGGGAGCCATCCACCAGCCATCAATTCGTTGATCGCCTTCCAGATGCCGATCGTCCCTTCCCCGCCACCGGTCGGATACACCAGCGCGTCAGGCAACCGCCAGCCAAGCTGCTCGGCCATCTCGAAGCCCATCGTCTTCATGCCTTCCACCCGGTATGGCTCACGAAGCGTGGACACATTGAAATAGCCGGACTCGGCGGCATACGCGATCGCGAGCTTACCGGCGTCGCCGATATGCCCCTCGATGCGCACCAGCGTGGCCCCGAGCGCCTCGATCGTATCGAGAATCGGCCGCGGCGTGGTACGCGGCGCGAACACCCGGACAGGAAGACCGGCCGCCGCTCCATAGGCGGCGAGGGCGGCACCCGCATTGCCCGCCGTCGGAACCACCAAGCCGGGATACCCCTGCGCCTTGGCACGGGTCACGGCGGCACTCATGCCACGGGCCTTGAACGACACCGTCGGATTCTGCGATTCGTCTTTGATCCATAGTCGGCGCACACCGGTCGCGGCGGCGAGTGAGGGCGCTTCGATCATGGGCGTCAGTCCCTCTCCGAGCGACACCGGCACTTCGCCGGCCTCGAGCGGCATGAAGGGCGCATAGCGCCAGGCATCCCAGCGATCGGCCAGCGGTGTCCCCTTCGGCACGGGAGCGTACTGAGCGAAGAGGGGTTGTCCGCACGCGCCGCACACGGAGGCGCGATCACGATCGGCCGCCGTATCGCACGCGGAACAACGCAGAGTCCAAGTCGCAGGAGTCATTCGAGAGTCGAGTCTTGAGGAACGTTCAAAGACGGAACGCGGGAAATATCCGCCGGAGTTGCCTGGGAGGGAACGCCCAGCGCCGCAAGGAGCCGCTCCGCCGAGCCGGGACCAAAACCCGGCACGGCGGCAATCTGGTCGACCGTGGCCTCGCGGACCCCCTGCATGCTTCCAAATGCCGTCAGGAGCGCCCGCCGTTTGGTGGGGCCGACGCCTGGAATCTTGAGGAGCTCCGACGTGATCGTACGCGCGGCCCGCTTCTGTCGCTGAAACGTGACCGCAAAGCGGTGCGCCTCGTCGCGGGCCTGCTGCAGCATACGCAGCGCTGGCGAGCGGCGTGGCAGTCGTACGGGGTCACTCCGGCCGGGCAGGAAGATCTCTTCGTCGCGCTTGGCCAGACTGATCAAGCCGATCGACGTGATCCCGAGCGCGTCGAGCGCCGCGCGCGCGGCACCGAGCTGTCCCTTGCCACCGTCGATCACGGCCAAATCGGGAAGCATGAGTTCCTCGGTCACCCGACGTGTGAAGTATCGCGTGACGACTTCGTGCATCGACTTGAAGTCGTCGTTGCCCTCGAAGATCGCGATTTTATACTTGCGATACTCCGCGCGCTTCGGGCGGCCGTTCTCGAACCACACGGCGCTAGCCACCACATCGGTGCCCTGCGCGTGCGAAATGTCAAAGCAGATGAGCGATCGCGGGAGGCGGGGTAATCCCAGCTCGCGCTGCAATTCGTACACCGGATCGACGGCACGTTCATCGGCCTCGAGCGCAGCCAGCTTGAACTCCTCGAGCAGATGCTGCGCATTCTTGTCGGCGAGATCCACGAGCGCACGGCGCGGCCCGCGCTGCGGGATGCGAATCTTCGTTGCCTCGAGCGATGCTTCAAGCGACTCACGATCGTCAAAGTCGAACGGCACCAACAAATCGCCAGCGCGCGCTTCGGCCGTGCGATACCACTGCGCGAGACACGCGCCGAGTACGGCGCCATCGTCTTCGTCTTCGGCGTGTTCCACCAGGCGATGGTCGCGTGCCAGCAACTTGCCGCCGCGGATACGCAGGATGACGACACACGCATCTTCGCCGTCGCGCGCGTACCCAACGACATCACGGTCACCACCCTCGACCTCGAGCACGACCGTCGGCTCTTCCATCTTCTCGAGATGACGCAACGCGTCGCGCAGTTCACCCGCACGCTCGAAGTCCAGACGCTCCGACGCGTCCATCATACGCTCGCGAACGTGGCGCACGACATCGCTGGTGCGCCCGTCGAGAAACCACACCACCTCATCAATCATCGTGCGATACTCGTCCGTACTCTGGTAGCCCACGCACGGCGCCTGGCAACGCTTGATGAAATAATCAAGACACGGCCGTTCCGGCGCTTCTCGAGGCAGGTTGTAGTGGCACGACCGCACCGTGAAGATCCGCTTGACCACGTTCAGGGCGCGACGCATCGATCCGACATCGGTGTAGGGACCGAAGTATCGTGCGCCGTCATCCTGCAAGCGGCGTGTGACGATCACTCGAGGAAAGGGCTCCTGCACCGTGACCTTGATGTACGGATACGACTTGTCGTCGCGGAGCGCGATGTTGAAACGCGGGTGATATTCCTTGATCAGTGTCGCTTCGAGAATCAACGCGTGCGACTCGCTCGGCACCACGATCGTGTCGAGCTCCCTGACTTTGCGCATCAAGCCGCGCGTCTTCGGACTGCTCAGGTGATCCTGTGCCCAGTAACTCTTCACGCGGGAGCGCAGGCGCTTCGCCTTCCCCACGTAGAGCACCTGTCCCTCGGCATCCTTCCACAGGTAGACGCCGGGGGACTCCGGGAGATGCGGCAGCTTCTGCGCGACGCTGGGCGGCATACCGCGTGCGATAGCGGCGCTGGTCCAGTCGTCCTCGGGCACCAAAAGCGCATCACTGAGCCGTTGATCGTGCTCGGCACTCATACGCCGGCCTTGCGCACCGAGAGGCGAAGCCAACGCGCCGCTTCGGCGGAGCCCATCGCCCAGGCCACCACCAGATACGTGACGCCGAATCCCGCCAGCACCGGCAAGCCCGCCAGACGGGGGTGCAGGCCGGGAAACCACCGTTCCTGGGCAAGTCGCAGGGACACTGACAGCACGCCGGCCACCAACGCGGCGACGACGATGCGCCGCGTTCCCCGCCACATCGCCGGTGTGTACAGCGTGCCGAGTCGCTGCCGCAATCCGCGAGACAGCATCGCCAGATTCACATACGATCCCATCGCCGAGCCAAGCGCGATCCCAGCGGCCGCCATGGGCAATGAACGCATCGGGACCGCGATACCGATGGACACCGCGGCAGACACGATGATGCTCGCGATCGACGCCCGCAGCGGCGTGCGATAATCTTGCAGCGCGTAGTATGCGGACCCGAGCAGCTTCACCGATCCGAAGCTGACGAGTCCGACGGCATAAGCGGCAAGCACCCAATGCACCGATTGCTGTTCGGCGGCGCCGAATCGTCCGGCGCGATACAGAATGCCGACGCAGTAGTCGCCGAGCGTGATGAACACGACCGCGCTCGGCACGATGTAAAAGAGGATACGCTGCCAGCCGCCGCGAAGGCGTTCAAGCAACGCCTCGAGCGCGAGTGTTCCGCTGTCACGCGCGAACTCAGGCAGTGCCGCGGCCGCCACGGACACGCCGAACAGCGACACCGGCAACATCGCCAAGGTGTTCGCGTACGATATGTTGGTCGCGGCGCCCTGCGGGAGATACGACGCGATCTGCAAATCGATGAACGACGAGATCTGCACCACGCCAAGCGCCGTTACCACCGGCAGAATGTTGCGGAGCGTCTGCATCACGCCTTCGGCCGAACGATCAACCGACGGGCGGATCGATCCGACGAGACGGAGCACTTCCGGCATCTGCGCGGCGATCTGCAGGACCGCGCCGCCGAGCGTGGCCCAGGCCAGCCAGTACGCGAGCGTCATCGCGTCGGGGGCGCGCCGTCCCCACACCACTAACAGCGCAATCTGTGCGACCGACCAGAGCGCGGCGCTGGCGTATGACCAAAAGAAACGCCGGTGCGAGTTCTGAATGCCGAGGCACCACCCACTCAGCACCATCAGTCCGGTCATCGGAAACAGCACGCGCATCAAGCGCGTGGTCAGTTCCTGCGTCGCCGGATCGAAGCCCGGGGCCAGCACGGTCGTCAGGATCGGGGCGGCGGCGATTCCGGCCAACGTGAGCAGCGAGACCGCCGCGAGCAGCAATCCGAGCACGGCGTTCGCCAGCGCTTTGGCGGCCTTCGGATCGTTCCGGACGAGCACGCGGCTGTACACCGGCACGAACGACGCCGACAACGTCCCTTCCCCCAGCAGATTCCTCACGGCATTCGGAATCTTGAACGCCGCGTTGTACGCGTCCGACGCCGCGCCCGATCCGAAGTAGTACGCGAAGGCCGTATTCCGGAGGAGCCCGACGACGCGACTGATCAGAATTCCCGCACCAACGACGAACGCGGAGCGTCCGCCCCCGGCGTCACTCATGAGTCGGCGCGCGTTCCGTGCACGAGCGATTGCGCGTGCGACTCGGACGCATCGCGAAGACGGAGCAAGAGCCCGACGCCAAATCGCGCGAGATACGGCAGCAGATTGAGGACACGCTCCGGGGACTTCCCTAGGGGTCTCAACGAGGCCCGCACAAACGCGAGCTCGCGCATGACGTCCACTTCAGTGCGCTTCACGCCGCCGAGCACACGATGCTCAAACTTATCGATCCGGTGGATGAGGTCTCGCGACAGCCCGGCGATCACCTCGTGACTGACCGGCGCACCCGCGGCGTCGACGCTGTCTCGCAGCGCGCGCAGTTGCGCATCGATGGCCCCCCGGAGCCGTTCAAGCGTGTCACTGATCCCGTCGTCGAGGAGACGCTGCGCCACCTGCTGTTCGGCGGCATGCGGATCACGGAGAATGGCTTCGTTCAGGCCGAGCCGATCGAGCGTGCGATACGCGTCACCGTCGAGGACCTCGCCGGCCCACCGCGGTGACACGACCGGCTCCGCGGCGCCAAGCGCCACGGCAATCGGCGACACCTGTGCGAAATACGCCAGCTCACCGGGCCCGGCCAGATAGGTGAGTGTGGGCAGGAGTGATCGTTCCAACACGGGGCGCAGCAACACATTCGCTCCCAACGTACCCGGCTCCGCCTCGCGAGCGACCGCTGCCGCCTCCGCGACGGGAACCCGAACCCGCACGCGCTGCACACCTTCCCCGTTCGAAACGAGGCGCGTATGAAACACCAGGGACAGGCCGTCGATCACATCGACCTGCGGCGCGTACCCGGCCGCCTCGATCGCCCGGGTACGGGCCACCAACGACTCCGAGACGGACGCTGACGCCGTGAGTGCATGGCGAAGGAATCGATCCGACGCCACCCGGAACGCCGGATGCGCGGCATCGAGCACCGCAATGCCGAGTGGCTCGAGCAACGCCCGCAAGAGTTGCACATAGGCGGCACCAACGGTCGCGTGCGGCACGTACGCGGCATCGACGGCGGCGAGCACGCTCGCCTGCGCCGCGGATCCGCACGCAGCCGCGAGGGCGGCTCTGGCCGCCGTGAGATCGCCGAGCGGAACGTCGGCCATCGCGACCCCTTCCGTCGGGTGCCCAGCCAGCGACGCCGTCTGAAGGCCACGCGCCGTGGCAACGTGGGTGACAGCGGCCTCCATCCAGTCGGCGTCGTCGCAGGCGGCCCAGAAAATAGGCGCCACCGGCATGTCGATCGCCGCCGACAATTCGTCGGCGAGCGACAGCGCGCTGAGCGCCTTACTCCAAGTGTAGGCCGGACCACCGAACAGTCCGGGCTGTTGCCCCGTGGTGACGACGACACCACGGGCCGCCGCCTGCGCCAACCGGTCGGCAGCGGCACCGGTCGCGGCAAGTGCCGGAGCGAGCGCCGTGAGCCAGTCGAAGCCGTCGATATCGGCACGGACCTGCAGCGCATGCGCACGCCATGCAGCCGGAGACGCGGGCCGATGGGAATACCACTCCGAGGCGACGTCACCGCGCTGTACCGCCCGCGATAGCGTGCTGCCGCCCAGCTGGGCCGTCCGTACGATCACACCGTCTACCGACATCGGAATTGGTTCACGGACAGTCACGCCCTCTGCTCACTTGTGGTACGGTTCGCCTCGAATGATGGTGCCCGCTCGGTACAATTGCTCCGAGAGCACCAGCCGCGCTACCTCATGTGGCAACGTCCATGGCGCCAACGACAATCGGCGGGTTGCCCGACCACGGACGGACTCGCCAAGGCCATGCGCACCGCCAATGATAAACGCGACGCTTCGTGCGTGTTCTCGCTGATCCTGCAGCCAGCCAGCAAAACGGGTGGAGTCCATCGAGTCACCGCCCGGATCGCACGCGACGATCTGCGCATCGGCCGGAATTCGCTCGGCCAGTCGCTCGGCCTCGCGCTCCATCACCAGCGTCGGCGTGAGCCCACGTCCCGATTCCTCTTTGACCTCGATCACGTCAAGGGGCCAGTAGCGCGCCGCTCGCGTTTCATAGTCCCGAATGGCATCGGCCAGCCCCGCATGGCGGGGCCGGCCGATTACCAACAGCGAGATCCGCATGGCTCCGGAGTCAGCGCCGCATCGACCGTCACGCGTAAATGCCGCGGAGCCGGTGCACGGTGGCCACCCGGCTGATCGATAGCATGTACGCCGCCGTTCGCATGTTCACACGATGCTGCTTCGACAGCGAGAGCACATCCTGGAAGCTGCGGGTCATGATGCCACCCAAACGCTCGTTCACGTCGGCCTCAGACCAGAAGTAGCCCATGCGATCCTGCACCCACTCGAAGTATGACACGGTGACCCCCCCGGCGTTGGCCAGGATGTCGGGAATCACGAAAATCCCCTTCTCGTCGAGAATCGGATCGGCGGCCGCCGTCGTCGGGCCGTTGGCCCCCTCGCAGATCACCTTGGCGCGGATACGGGCGGCGTTCTTGGTCGTGATGACGTTCTCGAGCGCTGCGGGCACCAGCACATCCACGTCGAGCGCGAGCAACGTCTCCGCGTCGATGATCTCCGCACCCGTGAACCCTTCCAGCGAACGGTGCTTCTGCACGTACGCGATAGCCGCGTCGACATCGATGCCCTTCGCGTTGTAGAACGAGCCGGCGCGATCGCCGATGCCCACAATCTTGCAGCCCTCGGCCGCCATGAGTTTGGCGGCCGTCGAGCCCACGTTGCCGAAGCCTTGCACCGCGACCGTTGCGCCCTTCATCGACAGGCCAAGGTGATCGAGCGCTTCGCGGGTCACGAGCATGCAGCCACGGCCGGTCGCTTCCTTTCGCCCCTGCGAGCCGCCCATTTCGATCGGCTTGCCGGTCACCACCGCGTTCTCGGTGCGACCGACATGCATCGAGTAGGTATCCATCACCCACGCCATCACACGCTCGTTCGTGTTCACATCGGGCGCCGGGACGTCCGTGTCGGGCCCCAGCAGCGAGATGATCCCCTTCGTGTACCGGCGTGTGACACGCTCGAGCTCCCCAACACTCATCGTGAGCGGATCGCAGATCACGCCACCCTTCGCGCCGCCGAACGGCAGATTCACGACCGCACACTTCCAGGTCATCCACGCGGCGAGGGCCTTCACTTCCTCGAGGGTGACCTTCATGTCGAAACGGATACCGCCCTTCGCCGGCCCACGAGACGTGTTGTACAGGACGCGATAACCGGTGAACACCTCCACATCCCCGTTGTCGAGTTGCACCGGTACCGAAACGATCAGCTGCTTTTCAGGATTGCGAAGAATTTTGTAGATGCCGGGCTCGAGATCGAGCAGCTCGGCGGCGCGGTCGAAGCGCGACATCATCGCTTCGAACGGATTCTCTTCGTTGAGGAACCTGTCCTTGTCCGGGCGGACAATACTGTCCGTCGGCAGGCGGAGGAGGTCGATAGCCATTTCGCCAGGTATTTTGGGCCGGCCTCAGCCGGCGGTGGGAGTGATGGCCCTGCGCGCCGCCAACACCCGAGCCACGACCTGCTCCAGTATCTCGGCGCCTTGCTCGACCACCACAGTCTGGGAAAGATACCAAAGCGCGGCTCCGGCGCGAGGCCAAAGCGGCACCAGTTTGACGGCATCTTTAAGCGTGCAAACCACGGCCACTGACGGACCGGCCCGCGCCACGATGTCCGAGACATCACCGGCCCCGAAGGCGTGATGGTCCGGGAACACGGCGTGATGCCGGACAACCGCCCCCGCCGCCGCCATTTGCTGACCGAACGCATCGGGATCAGCGATCGCGCTCACGAGAAGCGTCTCCCGTCCGCGAAGCCAGGCCATGTCGTGCTGGAGTTCGTGCGGGACCGACTGGGCGTTGCCGACGATCGTTGCGGCCAGCCGGACCCCGCCGGGCGCTAATCGGAGCTGCGCGATCGGCACAGACGGAGCCGCCCGTCGTATCGCCGCCCGCACCACCTGCACGGTGTCGGCGCTCGCCGCCTTGACGGTGATCACCGCGACCGAGGCTCGGTTCAGGCTTTCGAGCGGCTCCCGATACGGCCCGGACGGCAGCAGCCGAAGCGGCTCCTGCCACGCGTCGGCGCTTACCAAGACGACATCCTCGAGCCGTGCCACCTGACGGTGCTGAAACGCGTCATCAAGGACCGCGCAGTCACACTGCTCCCTTCGCGCCGTTACGAGTCCAACCGCACGCTCGGCTGCCACCACGACCGGGACGCCGGGGGTGAGCAGCCCATGGACACGCCATTCGTCGTCCCCGTAGCCACGGAGTACCAAGGCCGGCGACGCACCACTCGCGCGAAGGCGAGATACGAACCACGAAGCCACGGGCGTCTTGCCCGTGCCGCCCACGGTCAAGTTTCCGACCGATAGCGCCGGGAGGGCCGGCACGGCGAGCGCACTGCGGCGCGCGCGGCGGTCGAAGCCGGCGTTGCGACGCGCCACGATCGCGCCGAACAGCCAACTGAGCGGGGCGAGCGCCATGCGTGCGACACGCGCTCCGGTCGCCGACGAACGCCACACGTACGACACGAACGTCGTCACGCGCGCGCCGGCTGACCCGCGAGTGCTTCCACGCGCGCGAGGGCCTCGCGCATCCGCTGCGCGAATTCCTCCGTACGCGCGGCGGCGGCGCGCACATCGGGATCGCTCAGCATCACCGGCTCGCCGTACTCGATCGTGACCCGCGCAAACGGCTTCGGGATCTCGAACCCATCCCAGCTACGCAACTGCCACTTGCGATTCACGTGGGCCACAAGCGACACGACCGGTGCGCCGGCCCGGTGAGCGAGTACCAACGCGCCAGGAGCGAAACGGTAGCGCGGGCCACGCGGGCCGTCGGGGGTGATCGCCATGTCAGCGCCCCGTTTAAGCACCTGAACGGCCTCGAGCAGCGCCCGCGTGCCTCCGCGTGACGAGGAGCCGCGAACGCCGAAGAATCCAAAGGTCTCAACGATACGCGCGATGATCTCGCCATCTTTGTGCTCGCTAATTATCACACCCGTCGGCTGACGATGCGCCCACAGGAGCGGCAGCATCTGCCCATGCCAGAGGGTGAGCACGACGCGCGATGCATCGGGGGCACGGTCGAGCAGCGCCTGTCGGCCATGCACCTGCACGCGCCAGGTGCTGCCGAGCGCGTACAGCACCCAGGTGCCGAGCCTGATGGCAACGCGCGTACGCCAGTCGAGCGACGGCGCTGAGGTCACGCGCTGTTCGACGCGACCAGGTCGCGGATCATCGTGGCCACACGCATCGACGCGCCCGGGGTACCGAGCATCCCGCGCACTTCACTCAGGCCCGCCTCGGCCAGCGTACGCTCCGCGCTGTGCACGTCAAGCAGCGGCATGAGCGCGTCGGCCACGCGACTGGGTTGGAATGCGTCCTGCACAAACTCCCGGGAAACCTCGCGATGCGCCACCACGTTCACCAGCCCGATGTGCGGAATTTTCACCACACGTTTCGCAATCGCATACGTGATCGCACTGGTTCGATAGCCGATGACATGCGGAAGTCCAGCGACGGCGGCTTCGAGCGTCGTGGTTCCGCTCTTCAAGAGTCCGGCGGTCGCGGCACGCAGCACGCTGAACGAGCCACCGTGCACGCGCGGAAACGGACAATCGACTGCGCTGATCTTCACCGTCGGTGCAACGCTGACGACAACATGCAATCCGGGGATCCGAGCCTGCAACATCGATGCCGTTTCCATGAACGGACTCAAGTGTCGCGCCAACTCAGCTCGGCGACTCCCGGGGAAAACCGCGAGGACCGGCCCATCGGCAGGCAATCCCAGTGCGGCACGCGCAGCCGCTGGAGTGGGCAAGGACTGGGCACGATCAAGCAACGGGTGGCCCACAAATGTCGCATCGATCCCGTGGCGCCGCAGCAACCCTTCCTCGAAGGGAAGAATCGACGCGGCCTTGGTGACGACACGCGCGAGTGTGGGCAATCGTCCGGCCCCCCACGCCCACACCTGGGGCGTGATGTAATACAAAACCGGCACGCCCGCTTTCTTCGCGACCGCGGCCACCTTGAGATTAAACCCGGGGTAGTCGAGGAGCACCACCAGCGCCACCCGGCCACTCTGAATGCGCTCGCGCAGCCTCCCAAGGAGCGCATAGTGCTTCGGGATGTGCCTGACCACTTCCGCGAACCCCATCACCGCGAGATTCTCGACATCTTCGATGATCTCCACACCGGCGGTTCGCATGTGCCCGCCACCGACGCCAACCATCGCCAGCTCCGGAGCGATGGTGCGAATCGCCTCGGCCACTTTCCCCGCATGCAAATCGCCCGACGCCTCGCCGACGACGAACAGGATTTCACGCACGCGTCGCCTCGTCGGATGCTCGCATGACCTGCTGCGCCGCTTCGATCGCCGTCACGATACGCAGCGCCGCTTCGAGCGCCTCGCGCCCCTCCTCGCCGGTCACCGCCACCGGATTGCGGCCCGCAATCGCGCCGAGGAACTGCGAGAGTTCAAGCACCAGCGGCTCACCATCCGGCGCCTCGAGCGGCACCCGCTCCACGAACTCCTCGAGGGCACGCGGCGCGCGCGCCAGCAGCATCGGATCGAAATCACCGCGCAGACGAAAGAACTCACCCGTGCCCGCCGCAAGATCGAGCGAGATGTATCCGCTGCGCTGGAAGATGCGCAGCTTGCGCAGCCGTTCACGCGACACGCGACTCGCCGTGATGTTCGCCACCGCCCCGTTGGCGAACGTGAGGCGCGCGTTGGCGATGTCGATCTGCGGCGTCAGCACGGGCATGCCCATCGCCTGCACGTCAGCCACGCGCAGCCCGACGAGCGTGTGCACGAGATCGAGGTCGTGGATCATGAGATCGAGCACGACAGCGACATCGGAGCCGCGCGGATTGAACGGCGCGAGGCGGTCGCTCTCGATGAACCGGGGCCCGTCGACATACGGCATCGCCGCGCGCACCGCACGATTGAACCGCTCGACATGGCCAACCTGCAGCAACACGCCGGCCGCACGCGCGCGCGCCAGAAGATCGTCCGCTTCTGCTAGGGTGACGGTGAACGGCTTCTCGACGAACACGTGCTTCCCGCGATCGAGGGCCACCGACGCCACGGCATGATGCGCGGTGGTTGGCACGACGATCGAGACCGCATCGACCTCGTCGAGCATCGACGACAGCGATGCATACACGCGGACACCGTGCTGCGTGGCCACTTCGGCCGCGCGGCCGGGATTCTCATCGACAAACCCAGCGAAGCGATCGCCGCACAGATCACGCAGAATACGCACGTGATGCACGCCCAAACCACCGGCGCCAACGACGCCGACGCGCGGCGCATCGCTCCTCGAGAAGGCGCGCGACTCCGGGGTCATGGCCGTGGTTCTCAGAATCCGACGCCTCGCTGGCTCGCTTCGATGAAGTCAAGAAAGTGCCGTACGTCAGGTAGCATGCTCAGCTCGGCACGCGCCCTGTCCACGCCCTGACCAAGATTGAGATCAGAACGGAAGCACAAGCGGTACGCGCGCTTGAGTTCACGAACCACGTCTTCCTCGAACCCCGTTCGGCGTAATCCAACCGAGTTTAGCCCGAACAACTTGATCGGATTGCCAACGGCCCGAACGAAGGGGGGGACATCCTGCGCCACGCGCGAGCAGCCGCCGATGAACGAATGGCGGCCGATACGCGAGAATTGATGCACGGCGCACAGGCCGGAAATCGTCGCCTTGTCCTCAACGGTCACATGTCCGGCCAACTGCGTCCCGTTCGAAATGATCACGTTGTCGCCAATGTGACAGTCGTGCGCGAGATGCACGTAGCTCATCAGGAAGCAGTTGCGACCAACGCTCGTCGTGATCGAGTGCGCGGTGCCACGATTGATCGTCGCATACTCACGGACAGAGGTCTCGTCCCCGATATCCACCCACGTCTCTTCCCCTCGATACTTCAGATCCTGCGGATCGCCACCGAGAATCGCCCCGATGCCGATCTGCACGCGCTCACCGAGCCGTACGTTGCGCTCCAAGGTCGCGCGCGCAGCGATCTGTGTGCGATTGCCGATGATGCACTGCGGGCCGATGATCGCCCATGGCCCTACCTCGACCTGATCGCCGAGCTGCGCCGTTGCATCGATCAGTGCCGTCGGATGGATTCGCGCAGTCATCGATCGCGAACCATCGCGGCCATGTCCGCCTCCGTGACCACCTGACCATCAACCGTCGCGACGCCACGCATCTTGCACATCATGCCACGGATCTGCAGCACTTCCATCTCGATCCGTAATTGATCGCCGGGCTTCACCGGTCGGCGGAACTTGACGTTATCCAGCGACAGGAAGTACACGACCTTACTCGACGGATCGGCGATGGTGCGCATGAGCAGCATGCCACCCACTTGCGCCATTGATTCGATGATCAGCACCCCGGGCATAATGGGATGCCCGGGAAAATGCCCTTGAAAGAACGGCTCGTTGATCGTGACGTTCTTGAGCCCCACAATCCGCTTCCCTTCCTCGATCTCCAAAATGCGATCGACGAGGAGGAACGGATAGCGGTGCGGTAGCACCTGCATGATATCTTCGATGGAATACACGGCGGGCTCCCGGACGGCGTGTTGCACGAGGGCTCGAACCAAGGCGACCGTGCCCCGGTGACTCGGTTTGTGAGCGACGATGTGCGCGCGGACGCGCGCACCAGCGAGAACGAGATCACCGACACAATCGAGGGCCTTGTGCCGGGAGAATTCATCGGGCCAACGGAGCATCGTGTCCACCACACCGTCGGCGTCGAGCACCACCGCGTTGGCCGTGGATGCCCCCTGAATCACTCCTTTCGAGCGAAGTGCGTCCACTTCGTGCATGAACCCGAACGTCCGGGCTGACGCGAGTTCGCGCGTGAAACTCTCCGCAGTCACCGCACACTGCGTGCGCTGTCTACCGATGAGCGGGTGCGGAAAATCGATGGTGACGTCGAGCGACAGCCCCAGACAGGGCCGAGCCTCGTACACCGACTCGCCATCCACCACCCGAATTGACTTGCGCAGTACGAGCCACTCAGGTCGACCGCCGTTGGCGACGAGCCGCGCGCCAAGCAGCGCCTCGAGAAACGGCGCAGCGCTCCCATCCATAATCGGAGGCTCTGGCCCGTCCAGACCGATCTCGAGATCATCGATGGCCAGCGCGCCAACGGCGGCCAGTACATGCTCCACCGTGTGTAGCGCCTCCGCGCCCTGGCCGAGCTGCGTCCGACGCTCGGCTTCGACGGCGAGCTCGACGCGCGCGGGAATCGGCGCGGATCCGGCCAGATCGGTTCGAAGGAACACGATGCCAGTTCCTGCCGGTGCCGGTCGGAAGGTGAGTCGACACGGCTTACCGAGGTGGAGGCCGATGCCTTCCACCACCGCCTCCGCACCGATGGTGCGCCGCTGCCCGGCCGGTTCAGCCGTCGAGCCGGATAACGCGGCGGCAGACTGTCCAGCCTTCGCGATCATGACACGCTCCCTGTCGATTCTACATCCGCAGGCGTCGCGGCGACCGGCTTGCTCACCAGTTGCTCAAGCGGGCGCACGATCTTCGCGAGCCGGGCGATCGCCGCCGCCGCGCGAAGATGATCTCTGTGCGGTCGCGCCGGATAGCCGGACCACGTTTCACCGGCTGGCACGTTGCCGATCACACCGGCGCCGCCGGCCAAATTGGCTCGCGCACCAACCGTGACATGTCCTCCGATCCCCGCCTGACCACCCACCTGCACGCCGTCGCCGACCCGGGCAGAACCTGCCACACCGACTCCGGCGGCGAAGAAGCAGCCGCGGCCGATACGCACGTTGTGAGCGATCTGGACCAAGTTGTCGATCTTGGTGCCCGCACCGATGACCGTATCGTCCACGCTGCCGCGGTCGACGCAGCTGTTCGCGCCGACCTCGACGTCATGCTCAAGGACACAGCGTCCCGCGTGCGGTATGCGCACCACGCCCTGGTCCCGGGGAACGAAGCCGAAGCCTTCCCGACCAACTCGGGCTCCCGCATGCAGAACCACGCGGTCTCCCAGTTCGGTAAACGGGTAGACCACGGCCGAGGCATGCACCCGAACGTCAGTGCCAAGCACCGAGCCGGCGCCGATGACCGCATGGGCGCTGATCCAGCATCCATCGCCGATCACAGCCCCCTCACCGATGACAACAAACGGGTCAATCGTCACCCCTTCGCCAAGCTGTACCGCGTCTGCAATGACCGCGGACGGGTGGACACCTACGGCCCTCGGCTCCTTGCGGTGGAATCGCGCGAGGAGGGCAACCATGGCGTCGACCGGTTTGTCCACCACGATTCGCGTCGAAGGTGCTCCGGCGAGCTCGGCCAGCTCGGGCGAGATCAACACCACGCCGGCGCGCGACGTCGCGAACCATTGACCGTACCGGCGGTCCGCAAGAAAGCTCAGCTGATCGGAGCCGGCCCGATCGAGAGGCGCAATGCCCCGCACCTCGACGGTCCCATCCCCAACCAGCACGCCACCCACCTGCGCCGCAACGGCAGCGGCGGTGATGGGCTGTTGCCC
>CAIUOO010000014.1 GCA_903900795.1 uncultured Gemmatimonadota bacterium
GTGGGGTACATTATCCGGCTCTGGCGGAGATGCTGAAGTCTCCTTCGGGCCTTTAGCTCAGGTGGTTAGAGCGCACGCCTGATAAGCGTGAGGTCGTAGGTTCAACTCCTACAAGGCCCACTGAATACGGCGGCCGTATCGGATCCTCGATACGGCCGCCGTTTCGTGCCAGCGTTCCAGCGCGCCCTCGTCCGCGGCGCGAACACCCCACTTTCCCGTCAACGTCATGATCGCCGCGTCACCGCTGGTGCTCGAAGGCTTCGGTGTGCGATTGGAGCCACTCGCGCCTGAGCACGAGAGTGGGTTGGCCGCCGCTGCCGCTGACGGTCAGCTCTGGAATCTGTGGTTCACATCGGTGCCGGAGCCCCAACTCACCGGGCAGTACATCGAGAAGGCGCTTGACGGCCAGCGTGAGGGGCACATGCTGCCGTGGGCGGTCCGCGACCTGGAGTCAGGGGAAATCGCCGGTAGCACGCGATACCACGATATGGTACCCGCGGTCAGCCGGGTCGAGATCGGATGGACGTGGTACGGGGGGCGCTGGCAGCGCAGCCACGTGAATACGGCGTGCAAGCTGCTCCTGCTGGCGCATGCCTTCGACGGGCTCCGCTGCGCGGTCGTCGGGTTCCGCACCGACAATTTCAACTTCGCATCCCAACGCGCGATCGCCGCGTTGGGTGCGAAGTATGACGGGACTGTTCGCCACCATCAGGCGCGGCGCGATGGCAGCGTACGCGACACCGTGATGTACAGCATCCTCGCGAACGAGTGGAGCGCTGTGCAGAAACACCTGCAGCTTCGTCTGGCCAAGTACCGCCGTGGCGTCTAGCCAACCACGCTACCAGCCGATCGCGTAGCCGTTGGATCGGGGATCAGCGCCGGCGGTCATCGTACCGGTCTTCAGGTTCACGAGGATCCCCTGCATGTTGCCAACCGAACCGAATCCCGGCACGACATCCAACGTATGCCCAAGTTGGCGGAGCGTCTCCAATGTCGCACGTGGGAACCGTCCTTCGATCCGAACCGTCACGGCGGAGCCGGCTCGGTAGAAGTTCGGATTCGCCGAAATGGCGAAACGAGGCGCCTCGATGGCTTCTTGCATTGGCATCTTGAAGTCGAGCAGGTTGACCAGCGTCTGAAACTGCGTCTGCCCGATGGTTTCGCCGCCGGGACTGCCGAGCGTGAGCAGCAACTTCCCGTCCTTGAGTACCACAATCGGTGAGTTATTCAGGATCGGAATCTGTCCACCGCGCACGTAATTCACGTCGTCCGGGTACGGAGAGGTCGACCCGATGCGCATGCCGTTGTTGAGCAGGAACCCCGTATTGCCCACCACCATGCCGGTGCCAAACAGGCTGCCCAACGTCGGCGTGATCACCACCGCGTTGCCCTCGCTATCGACAACGGAGAAACTTGTGGTGTGGCCCTCGTTCATCTGGTCGTCGAAGGTCGGATTGCCCGAAGGCGCCCCGGATGACGCAGGAACAGACCCGGGTACCCCGGCGGCCGGAAACGCGATGGACTGTGCGGGATCCATCAGCCGGCGCCGTTCGGCAGCGTAGCTCTTGGAGAGCATGCCGGCCAGCGGTATCGTGGTGAACTTGGGATCGGCGACATACTTGTAGATATCCGATTTCGCGATCTTGATCGACTCGATCAGCAGGTGCTCCAGCTGCGGACTGTCCTGCCCAAGGGCGGCGACGTCGAACCCTTCGAGCAGGTTGAGCTGCATCGCGACCTCGAGACCGCCTCGCGAGGTGGTCGGACTCGTGTAGACGTCGTAGCCGCGGTACGTCGTGTGTACCGGTACCGTCCACTGTGGGGCGTACGCGGCGAAATCCGCGGCGGTGAGCAGCCCGCCGTTCTCCCGGAAAAAGCGCGCCATTTCCAGCGCGATGTCGCCTTTGTAAAAGCGGTCGTGCGCGGCCCGGAGCGCGCCTGAGCGCGACACCCCACGCTGGAGCGCCGCGCGTTCGGCGGCACTCACCTTCCGCAACGTTGCGGCCAGATTCGCGTTTCGAAACACCGCGCCGATCTCCGGCACCTGCCCGCCGGGCAGGAAGACGGCGGCGCTGGTTGGCGTGGTCGCGAAGTACGCCTTACGCGACGCGATGTTGCGCACCACGCCCTTGTCGATGGGATGCCCGTTCGTTGCGTAGTCGATCGCTGGCTCGAGCACGGTCGAGAGTCGCATCGTGCCGAACCGATCGAGCATCGCCACCCATCCACCGAACAGCCCCGGTACGATGCCGGCCTTCGCCCCCTCATTGAGCGTCGCTGCCGTCATCTCCTTCGCGACCAGTGCTTTGGGGGCGGCGCCGGTCATGTTGAGGGAATAGACCTTCCCTGAGGCTTTGTGGTAGAAGGTCATGAAACCGTTGCCGCCGATACCCGACATGGCGGGGTCAACCACGTTCAAGGTGGAGAGCACCGCCACGGCGGCATCAATCGCGTTGCCGCCCTTCATCAGAATCCGCACGCCCGCCATCGCAGCCAGCGGTTGCCCGCCGGTGGTCACCAGGCCATGCACCCCCGGGACGTCCGGTCGATGCGAGCGCGTCGGTTCGGCGATCTGCTGCGCCCGTGCCATGGGCATCGGTGCAACGAGCAATGCGAGCACAACGGCTGGCACCGTCGTGCACTGCAGCCTCCACGTCTTCACTTTCCGGTACCTGGCGACAGCAGGAGCCGATGTGCCACGACGCCGTCCACGGCCTTCCGCGTCCATGGCTGCGGAAAGTAGGTGGCGTTGCCGTACATCTCCGCGAGATTCCCGTAGAACGGGCTACCGGGCTGCCCCGACTGCCCCGGCGTGTTGGTCTGCATCGTGCGATCAAAATCCGAAAAGTCGATGACA
>CAIUOO010000015.1 GCA_903900795.1 uncultured Gemmatimonadota bacterium
ACGAGGGAGAATTTCTGCATGTCCCACGCGGCGGTGGGGCAACGTTCAGCGCAGAGCCCGCAATGCAGGCAGATGTCTTCGTCCTTCACCATGATGCGGTGTGTCTGCGGCAGCGCCTCGGACACGTACAGGTCCTGCGTGAGGTTGTCCGCCGGCGCCTTGAGTCGCGTACGGAGCTCTGCTTCCGTTTCGGCCACCGGCGCGATCGTCAGGCAGTTCACCGGGCACACATCGATACAGGCGTCGCACTCGATGCACAGCTTCGCGGTGAAATGGGTTTCGATATCGCAATTGAGACAGCGCTGTACTTCGGTAGCGGTCTGCTCCGGCGTGTACCCGAGCTCGACCTCTTCGCTCACACTGGCGAATCGCTTCACGAGTTCGGCGTGCGACATCTGCGCACGCGGCGACGGGTTGAACTCGTTGCTGTACATCCACGAGTGCATGCCCATCTTGGTGCTGGTCAGGTGCATGCCCTGGGCGGGACGGTTGGTCACGTCTTCGCCGAGGCAGTGTTTGTGAATCGAGATCGCCGCCTGGTGTCCGTGCTCTACGGCCCAGATGATGTTCTGCGGTCCCCAGGCGGCGTCGCCGCCGAAGAACACGTCGGGGCGCGACGACTGGAACGATGCCTTGTTCACCACCGGCATGTCCCACTGGTCGAACGTGATGCCGATGTCGCGCTCGATCCATGGGAACGCGTTGTCTTGACCGATGGCGAGGATGACCGTGTCGCACGGCATGATGATCGTCTCAATCACCGTGCTGGTCTGACGCCCGTTCGCCTCGCTCCACTCCAGCCGCTCGAACTCCATACCGACCAGCTTGCCATCTTCGATCACGAAGCGCTTGGGCGCGTGATTCTCGATGATGTGGATGCCTTCTTCCTCGGCATCCTCGAGTTCCCACGGCGACGCCTTGAAGAACTTGCGTCCGCGGCGCGCGATCACGTTGGTGTTGGTGCCACCGAGACGGCGCGACGTTCGGCAGCAATCCATGGCGGTGTTGCCGACGCCGATGATCAGGACGTTCTCGCCGATCGACTCGATGTGGCCGAAGTGCACGGAGCTCAGCCACTCGATACCGATGTGGATCTGGTCTTTCACCGCCGGGTCCCATCGTCCCGGAATATCGAGCTCCTTGCCCTTGGGCGCGCCGCTGCCCACGAAGACGGCGTCGTACTGCTCATCGAGCACGCTGCGCAGGCTCTCCACCGGCGTGTTGTACCGCACTTCGGCGCCCATGTCGATGATGCACTGCGTCTCTTCGTTGAGCACTTGCTCGGGGAGACGGAACGACGGAATGTTCACGCGCATCAGGCCACCGGCTTGCGCGTTCTTCTCGTAGATCACGACCTCGTAGCCGAGCGGAAGCAGGTCGTTGGCCACCGTGAGCGACGACGGGCCGGCGCCGATCAGCGCGATACGCTTGCCGTTGCGATTGGTGACCGGCTTCGGGAGATAGGCGCTGATGTCGTCGCGCAAATCGGCGGCAACGCGCTTGAGGCGGCAGATGGCGACGGGCTTGCCGTCGACGCGACCGCGCCGGCAGGCGGGCTCGCAGGGGCGATCGCAGGTTCTTCCCAGAATGCCGGGAAAGACGTTGGACTCGCGGTTGAGCAGATACGATTCCGTATACCGTCCCTGCGCGATGAGCCGGAGGTATTCCGGGACGTTGGTGTGCGCGGGGCAGGCCCACTGGCAGTCCACCACCTTGTGGTAATGGTCGGGCGTGCTGACATCTGTGTGCAAAGTCATGCGGCGTCGTCTCGTGGCAAGGCCATGCCGATATCGAGGAGGCATCCGGCTCGGCGTACGAAAATCAAAGCGTCTTGGGAGAGTATGCGTCCCAGCCGCCCTGTCCGCCATGCTTCACCATACCTCTTACACGGCGGGCTGCCCCGCCAGCCACGTCACGTAGCGCTCGATTCCCGTGGCGACATCGGCAAAGCGATGATCGCAGCCGGTGCGGCGCAGCTGCGTGAGATCCGCCTGCGTGAAGCACTGATACTTGCCCTTGAGCGCGTCGGGGAAGTCGATGTACTCGAGCAGGCCCAGCGCGATCAGTTCGGCAATAGGCAGCGCCCTTTCCCCGCGAAGCGCCCGGACCGCGTTGACCGTGGCCACGGCCACATCGTTGAAGGGCTGCGCGCGGCCGGTACCGAGGTTGACGATGCCGCTTTGGTCGGGATGCTGGAGGAACCACAGGTTCACGGCGACCACGTCGTTTACGAATACGAAATCACGTGCCTGTTCACCGGGCGCGTAGCCGCCGTACTCGCCGAACAGGCGAACCTTGCCCGTGTCGCGGAACTGATGGAAGTGGTGGAACGCGACCGACGCCATGCGGGCTTTGTGCTGCTCGCGCGGGCCGTACACGTTGAAGTAGCGGAAGCCGACCACCTGCGCTGTGGCCGATGACAGCAGGCGACGCACGACGTTGTCGAAGAGCAGCTTGGAGTAGCCGTACACATTGAGCGGCTGCTCGAACTCGGGCTCCTCGCGGAACGAGGCACTGCCGCCGTAGGTGGCGGCCGATGAGGCGTACAGCAGGCGTGTACCCTGTGCCTGACAGGCGTCGAGCAGATCCTTCGAGTTGCGATAATTGTTGTCGAGCATGAAGCGGCCGTTGTGCTCCATGGTGTCGGAGCAGGCGCCCTCATGCAACACGGCATCCACGTGGCCGAATGCGCCGCGCGCGAAGCGCTCGTAGAACTCCGACTTGTCGAAGTAGTCGCTGATGTGCGCGCCGGCCAGGTTGCGGTACTTCTGGCCGTCGGTCAGGTCGTCTACGGCGATCACATCATCGATGCCGATCGCATTCAGTCCATGCACGAGGTTGCTGCCGACCATGCCGGCGGCGCCTGTGACGACAACTTTCATCTTGGCGGGAATCCTTCGCGTGGTGGAAACGGTACGGCTGCGGGTCTACCGTGAAGTATGGGCGCCGTGGCGTGGCCACGCGACTCAGGGCCCGCGCGCGTTGACGCGGCTCAGGAGCGGTCTTGCTACTTGCACTCTAGAGTGAAAAGTACTTCACAAAAGCGCTACGCATTCCCATCCTTCCCCATATCGCTGCCCTCTCGTCGGAACCGCCCGCCCTGAGCAATGGCTCGGACGAAGCCACACAGCAGGAGGTGATCGCGTTGGGGCGGCTGGGCTGGTCGCTGCGGCCCATCGAAGGAGCGACCGGCGTGCGCCGAGAGACCATCAGTGGCTCTCTCTAGGGGTCCGGGACGCCGCGCCTCGCTGTGAAACATCAAGGCCCGGCAACGCGGGCGTTGCCGGGCCGATCTTCGCGATGGATGTCGCTCGTTTCGGGTCTCGAGACGGGCGACCAGGGACTCAGACGCGCAGGCTGCCGCGACGGCGCCGCGCGATCACCGCGAGTCCGAGAAAGCCGCTTGCGACCAAGGCGAGCGAAGCGGGTTCGGGCACGACGGTTGCGGGAGCCGCGGTAAGATTGAAGGCCCCTTCAACTGAACCGAATGGATCTGTTCCCCAGCCACTACCGGTCTCTTGGTACTGGTCTAGGGAACCGTTGGAAGCCGTTTGTATCCAATAGGAGTCAGGATGCTGAAAGTCGCTGAGCGAAATCCAGTACGTCCCCGCGCCGAGCGACAGGCCACCGAGGTCGGCGCTGAAGGTGTACCCCGTGTACCCCGAGTACCCGACGCGGAAGGACGGGTCGCAGCA
>CAIUOO010000016.1 GCA_903900795.1 uncultured Gemmatimonadota bacterium
CGCAGAGAAACAGCGTTGTTCTCTGCGGCCTCTGCGCTCTCTTTTTTCTCTGCGTGATCAGTTCAGCAATGATGAGTCAACGCAGAAATTCGTCTAGCCGCTCCGCCACAAACGCATCGTCGGTCAAGTCCGGATACTGCTCCGACAGCCGCGCCAGCGCCTCGCCCTGCCCCGGCGAGAGCTGTTCGTGCGTGTCGAACGTCCACGTGCCGCGCACGAGACCCTGCCGCCGCAGGATCTCGAGAATGCCCGGCAGGCACCCCTGATAGCCGTGCGCCGCGTCGAAGATCACGGCGTTGGCCATCGTGAGCGCTGCGCCGCGGGTGAGCCACTCGCGCGGCATCGTGTCGGCACCAGACGCGCGCCACGCCTGAATTTCGCGCAGCATCGCGACCGCACGCGATGTCCATACCGCCCACTGACCCAGCAGTCCGCCCACAAAATGGCGCGTATACGCACGGCCGCCACTCGTCACCGGCACGTCGGTCACGAGATCGGGCACGATCGCATCGTCATTGCCCGTATACAACGCGATATCATCGCGCCCCGCGTCGGCCAGCGCCCGCACCACGTCCAGTGTGGCATAGCGATCGAACGGCGCGACCTTGATCGCCACCACATTCTGGATCTCGGCGAACTCACGCCAGAACGCGTACGACAATCGCCGTCCACCCACAGCCGGCTGCAGATAGAAACCGAACAGCGGCAACACCTCGGCCACCCGCGCGCAGTGCGCGAGAATGGCCGTCTCGGTGGCGTCACGCCACGCACCCAGTGACAGCAGGCCGCAGTGATATCCCAGCGCCTGCGCGATCTGCGCTTCGCGCACCGCCTGCGCCGTGTCACCGATCACCCCGGCCACGCGCACGAAGGCCCGCGGATCGCGCGCCAGCGCCCGGTCGGCCGTTTCGGCGGCGAGTTCCAGCACCGGCCGATACAGACCGATCTTGGCGTCGTGAATCGGGAAGCCCGTGGTGTGCACACCCACCGCCATGCCGCCGGCGCCCGCCGCCACGTAATAGCGGGTGAGTGCACGCTGGTGCCGCTCATCCATGGCGCGCGTGGGGCGCAACGCCAGCGGATGCGCCGGAATCACCTGACCGATGTTCAGGTGACGGCGGATATCAAACGCGTCGGGCGCGCCATGCTCAATAACGGCCATCGCGTACCTCGAACTTGGTGGGCTTATTCAGCAAACGACCACCGTCGCGAATCCAGTGCACGGCCCACTTGCAGAGTGTGTCGAGTGGCAACGCCGTGTATGGCAGTTGCGCGGTCAATCGGTCGATGTTCGCGATCAGTGCATCATCACGTGGCGTTCCTGAATACACCGGCGAGACGTTCGCAATCGCCCCGATCCGTTCGGCGATGTCGCGCACGGCGACAACAGGCCCCGTGACATTCAATGCCACCGAACTATCGGCCGGGGGCACTGCCGTCTGAGCGAGGGCGCGCAGCGCGAGCCGGTTTGCATCACCCTGCCAGATCACGTTCACGAACGCGGTGTCGAGTGCCACCGGCACACCGTGCAGTACCTTGTGGGCAATGTCGGTGACCACCCCGTAGCGCAGGTCGCACGCGTAAAACAACCGATACAGCAGCAGCGGCGTGTGCGTGCGTCGCGCGATGGATTCGAACACGCGCTCACGGCCGATGCACGAGGCGGCGTACTCGCCATCGGGTACCAGCGCATCGTGCTCACGCGCGCCACCGAGCGATACCGCCTGACGGCCATACACGTTGCCGGTGGAGAAGCACACCGTGCGCGAACCGGCATAGCGCTGTGCCGCGAGGGTGGAGGCCACGACGTTCTGGGTCCAGGTGCCGACCGGGTCGCCGGTCGCGCCGAACTTCTGTCCGGCCATCCACAACACGTTCGGCGCATCGGGCAGGGCGGCCACGGCGGCCGGATCGGCCAGGTCAGCGCGGATGGTCTCGACGCCGTGCGCGTTAAGCGCTGCCGCGGCCATCTCGTCGGAGAAGCGCGACACCGCGATCACGCGGCGCGACGGATCGGCGATGGCACGGCGCGCCATGCGGGCCACGGTGGGGCCCATCTTGCCGCCGGCGCCGAGGATGATCACGTCACCCGGGATCGACGTGAGCGCACGCACGGTGTCGTCGTCGGGCGCCGACAGCAGCGCATCGAGTGCGAGCTCGCTGGTCGGCGCCCCCGTGATCATGGCGTACTCAGGCCGTCGTGGCCGTCGTCGTTTCGTCGCCGATGCGCATGCCTAATTCGGCGGCGAGCAGTCGGCGACCCGCTTCGATACGCTCACGGGTGAGCTGCCGCAGCGTACCGACATCGGCGAGCGTCATTCCCGTGGTCGAAATCGGCTCGAGCAGCTGCGCAATCGCGCGGGCCGGCAGGAAACGGAACGTGCCCTTGGCCATGGCATGGCGCGTGCCGGCCACGGCAATCGGCAGAATCGGGGCGCCGGATTCGATGGCCAAGCGGAAGGCGCCGTCCTTGAACGGCAGCATCTCCCACGAGCGCGAGCGTGTGCCCTCGGGGAAGATCATCACGGAGACGTTCTTGGCGAGTCGATCGCGACACTGCAGAATCGCATCGGCCGCCGAATCACGGTTGCCGCGCACGAGCTTGATGTCGCCGGCCATCTGCATCATCCAGCCCATGCACGGAATCTTGAACATGGTGTCTTTGCTCAGCCACTTCATTTCCCATGGGAAGCAGCTGATCAGGAACACGTCGGCGTACGACTCGTGATTGGCCACGACAACGTAGGGGCGTCGGGCATCGGCAAGCGAGCCCCTGGTGCGGAAGCGCCAGAGGCTATTGAGTCGCAGCGCCGTGACACCGACCAGACGGAAGGCGCGCCCCGCGGCATAGCGACCCGGATCGAAAGGGGCCGTGACCGCATAAATCAGGGCAACGACCGGGGTGCCGAGCATCACGACGAGTACGAGCTCCGTCCAGGCCCACCAATTCTGCAGCGTCCGCACCAACCGCATCGCCGCGCTCAGCTGGCTGGCGCGTCGAGCGTCGCGCTTAACGGCGCGGCGCCTTCGGCGGAAATGCCCAGCGAACCGTTGTGTCGGACGGTGATGGTGGTCGGCATAAAGCAGTAGGGAGTAAGGAGTACGGAGTAGGGAGTACGGCGAAGCGCGCTATGCCGACGTCGTCGAATCGCTCTGCGCCGCGAAGCGCGTGAGGCGGGCAATCATGGCGGAGAGGCCGGACTCGCGGGCGCCGAGTCCGATGTCCTGCATGAGCAGTCGCACGAAATCCGGCGGGAGCGCCAGCGTGACGGACGGCGGCTGATCGTTGACGGCCGCGAAGGTGATTGCGAGCACCGCGGCCACCGTCGGAGACTGGCGGGCGTTGACGTCGGCGTAAAAGTGGATCGTACCGTCGTCACGACGTTCGGGAAAGATATCGACGCGCGTCTGGCATTCGGGCACGGTAAACGCGGTCCGATCGAGACCTGCAAACCGATCCGGGAGCGGTTCGAGCTTCTTGGACCACCCCAAGAGCGCCTGCATCTTGTCTTCCCGCTCCAGCAGGCGGAACTGCCGAAGGGTGCGCGCGAGCGACGCCGGCAGCGCCTCTTCTGAAGAAGTGGTGTCTGTAGGGGTTCGCGGGGTGGCGTGAGGCATGGTGGAATGCAATGTTGCCGAGGTCGGCCGGTCAAGCGTGTCCGGTTCGGCGCGTGTCCCTCTTCGCGAGTGATTCCGTGATCGTGCGTGCTTTCCCGCTGGTGGTGCTCGGGACGATTCTGCTCCTTGGCGGTTGTTCACGGTCGTCGGCGCCCGACCTGGCCGTTGGCACCCTCGAGATGGTCGAAGTGGACGTCGGTCCGCTGCAACCGGCCCGTGCGCTTCGGGTGTTGGTTCGGGAGGGGGACGAAGTGCAGGCTGGCGACACGCTGGTGCTGTTCACCACACCGACGCTGGCCAGCTCCACGGCGCAGGCCGAGGCCCGGGCCGCTGCGGCGCAGGAGGCATCGCGCGAGCTGGCGCGTGGCGCCCGTCCGGCCGAGATCAGCCGCGCTCAGGCCGAACTGCGGGCCGCCGAAGCGGATGCCGAGCGGGCGGCGGCCGATCTCGGGCGCCTTGAGCCACTCGCGGCCAAGGGTGACGTGAGTCGGGCCTCGCTCGATGCCGTGCGGGCCTCGGCCCGGGTGACGGCCGGCCGTCGGGATGCCGCGCGCGAGGCACTGCGGCTGATTCAGGAGGGCGCGCGTACGGAGCGGCGTCAGGCCGCCGCCGCCGAGGCGCGTGGGGCGCAGGCGGCCGCCGACGGCTGGCGCGCCACGGCCAATGACATGGTGTTGATCGCGCCGGTCGCGGGGGTGGTCTCGAGCCGCAACGTGGAGCCGGGCGAAGTAATGGCCGCTGGCCAGAGCGCCATCACGGTGGCGCAGCCGTCGCGCCCGTGGGCCCGCATTTATGTGTCGCAGTTCGTGCTGCCCACACTGCGCGCGGGCGATTCGGTGTCGGCACGCCTTGACGGAGACTCCACGCTGTTCCGCGGACGGATTGCTGCCATCGCCACGCGGGCCGAGTTCACGCCACGCGTGGCGCTTACGGACAAGGAGCGCGCCGATCTGCTGTTCGGCGTGAAAGTGGAGTTCGCGGACACCACGCAGCGACTGCGCGCCGGCATGCCGATTTCGGTGCTGCTGCCACGCCCTGCCAAGTGAGCGAGCTGGTGAAGGCCGTTGGGCACGCCGTCGGCAACGCCGTCGTACGAACGCGGGCACTGCGGAAGGCGTACGGCGATCTGGTGGCGGTGGCCGGGCTCGATCTCGAGATCGCGCGCGGCGAGGTGTTCGGCTTGCTCGGGCCCAACGGGTCGGGGAAGACGACCACGATTCGTATGCTGTGCGGGCTGGTGGTGCCCACCAGTGGCACGGCGGAAGTGGCCGGTCTCGATGTGGAGACGAACACGGAAGGTGTGCGTCGACGCATCGGGTACATGTCGCAGCGCTACGGGTTGTACGATGAACTCACGGTGGCGGAGAATCTCCGCTTTTATTCGTCGGTGTACGGATTGGTGGGACACGACCGCGAGCGGCGACTGGCCGATCACGTGGAATCGTTGGGGCTCGGCTCGCGCTTGCATCAGCGCGCGGGCACCCTCAGTGGCGGTTGGAAGCAACGGCTTGCGCTGGCGTGCGCCACGGCGCATCACCCGGATCTGGTTTTTCTCGATGAGCCAACGGCCGGTGTCGATCCGGCGGCGCGTCGGACGTTCTGGGAAACGATCTATCAACTGGCGCGTGAGGGCACGACGATTCTGGTGACCACGCACTACATGGACGAGGCCGAGCGCTGTCAGCGGCTCGCCTTTCTGTCGCGTGGGCAGTTGATCGGACTTGGCACACCGGCGGAAGTGGTGAAGCAGTTCAACGCCGAGACGATCGAAGATGTGTTCGTGATGCTGCAGCAGCGCGATGAAGCCGATGCAGCGATGGCGGCGGGTCGCGTGGCCACGACGAGGCCATCATGAGCGCGCTCGCCGAGCGGGTGCGACGGTGGACGGTGTGGCCGATGCTGTGGAAGGAGTTCCTGCAGCTGCGTCGCGATCGACTCACGTTCGCCATGATGACGGCGCTGCCAGCCATTCAGTTGCTGCTGTTCGGCTACGCCATTCAGACTGACGTGCGACGGTTGCCGACGGTGGTGGTGGATGAATCGCGTACCAGCGAGAGTCGCGCGCTGATTCAAGTGCTTGCCAACACCGACAACTTCACGTTTGTTGCCGCGGTGC
>CAIUOO010000017.1 GCA_903900795.1 uncultured Gemmatimonadota bacterium
GGAAGTCTTTTTTCATGAGCCGGTGCTGCTGGCCGAGGATGCCAAGCACTCTACCCGAGAGCCGCGCTATCTCGTGCTGGGCCGTACGGCGGCGGATCGGCGACTCGCGGTGATCTTCACTGTGCGTCGCGATCTGGTCCGTGTGATTTCAGCCCGGCCGATGAGTCGAAAGGAGCGAACCCTGTATGGCAAAACCCCGCACGAAGCCCCGTAAGTCGATCCCGACGTTCCGCTCCGAAGCCGAGGAACGGGCTTTCTGGGCGACGGCGGATACGTCCGAGTATTTCGAGTATCCGCAGGCGACCCGCGCGGCGTTTCCGAATCTGAAGCCGTCCACCGCGACGATTTCGCTGCGCCTGCCACAAGGGCTCCTCGACGAGCTCAAGGTGTTGGCGAATCAGCGTGATGTCCCGTACCAGTCGCTCCTCAAGGTGTACTTGGCGGAGCGCATTGCGGCCGAACGGCGCGCGAGCGCATAACCTTTCGCTGCTGCCGACAGCGACGATGTGGTGCGCCGTGTAACTGCGGCGCTGGCGCGCCTTCGTTCACGGCTGTGTGTTGCGAGTCGCTGCAGCAGAGCGCAGCGTTGTGTGAGCCAGCGAGGGGTATTTGAAGTGCGTCACGTGACGCGTTACATTGTCTTATGTGGAGGGCAGCAGGGTCTAGGGCTTGTGTGTCAGGGCTTGGCGTTGGCGGCCGTGTTGTTGCGCTCGGCCAGCTTGGCAATCAAGCCGTCAATGCCCCCGGCGGAGATTTCCTGAGCAAAGCTCGACCGGTAGTTGTCCACCAGCCAGACGCCCAGCACATTGACGTCATAGATCTGCCACTTGCTCTCGACCTTTTCGAGCCGATAGTCAAGCTGGATCGGCTCGCCGCTGCCCGTGATCTGGGTGCGCACCACGACCTCGGTGTCTTCAGGCCTGGAGCGCATGGGGCGCATCACCACGTTGTGGTCACGAACCTGGGTGAGGGCGCCCGCATAGGTACGCACCAGCAAGGGCTTGAACTCCTCCTGCAGGCGCTTCTGTTGCTCGGGCGTGGCTTGCCGCCAATAGCGACCCACGGCCGAGGCGGTCATGCGCTGGAAGTTCAGGTGCGGCGCGATCTTCTCGTCCACCAGGGCGATGATCTTCTTGAAATCACCCGCCTGGACGGCCTTGGCGGCCTTGACTGACTCGATCACTTCGCCGGAAACCCTCTGCACCAGTTCCTCTGGCAAGGTTTGCGCGGCATGCAACAACGAGGTGCCCGCGAGCAACGCAGCCACCAACAAGTGCTTGAGGTCGTTGAACATGAGACTCCTTCCGGATAGGAAATTGAATCGGGGTCACCCGAGTATAGAGTGCGATCACCGACCGCGCGAGCACCGACCGATGGGCGGCGGCGTGCCCTCCGCCGCGCTGGCGCGCCTCGTGGGCCGTGAGAACGGCGGGTCCAGTGGGGGGGCGATGCCGGCGGGGACCGATCGGTCGCGCACGCGTGCGGCGTCGGGCTGGACCAGGTTTGGGGGGCAGACCAACCAACCTACCGACTGACAGAATGGTTGGATCAGAGTTTGGGGTCACGTCACACGAGCGAATAGGTAAGATGTTCCTTTATCATCATTTATCGCCCCTGATCGCCCTTCGGAGTCCATCAACAAATGCAGTAACTTCTCCACGCAAGAGTCGCGCAGAAACCCGCATGGGTCTTGTGATTTTCCATGAATTACTAGTCTTGATTTCAAATAGTTCGGAATGAAGGCGATCAAGTTCACTGGCCTGCTGTGCTCGTAACGAATTTACTTCGGATACTTCTTGCGCCAGTTCTCGAAGCCTGACTTGGAGGCCCGCTGCCTCAACGGCGAGGCCGTGATTACTCGAGTCCCGTTCGCTGATGGCTATGGTTTGATCGTCAATCAGCCTCGTGAAGAAATCATGGCGTCCGAGCTCTGAACAGAGGGCGTTAACGGCAGCGACGAAGGATTTATCATTTGTATCTACCTCATCAGAGGCGGCGCTTAATGCCAAGGAATAAGTGCTTCGCACAAGCGATGAGAAGTATCGACAATCTTTGTCTTCGCCGAGTGTGCGGCATGAGTGTCGGAGCGACCCATCCAGAAATTCAGATATGTACTCTTTCGCAAGATCTTCTCTGATTTCAAGGCCTAAGTGCGTTGAAATCCTATCCAACTCAACCCCGGGAGCGGTCAGCAACCGGTCATAGTCCACGACCACTCTGCGATGGGAGTGGGTGTGGAAAAGGGAGTTTAAGGTATGGGTGAGCCATAGGTGGAGGGATTTTTCCTCTGGGAAGCCATCGCGGTACTTGAGTGAGTCCGCAACAGCCAAGGGGCTGCGTAGGCAAATGAGATAGCTGATGCAGACATCGCATTTATCGAACACACATTTCCAGAATTCCAAAAGCTTTGGAATTCGTGGGTCTTTCAATCCGAATAAGTGGGTGGTCTCAAATTTCCGGTGTACCAGCTCGCATGCCGCAGTGAAGAGTCCAGCGCTCTCCAATTTCGTGATGTAATTTTCCTGCAGCGGAGACAGATGGTGCCAATCTGATTTTAGGAAACTGAGAATTTTAACGTTTAGAGCGAAGAATTCGACGTCTTCGAAAAAGCCTTTGTCATTAACCCCTGCATGGGGGGTCATAAGATTTTCACCAAGATTTACGCCCATGGTGGTCAGGGCGTTTGTCAACGAACTCGTGCCGCTTCTATGCATGCCCAGCACGAGGATAACGTGTTTTTTCATAGTCCGTTGTTTTCCGACCTCACGGAGGGGCTGCATGCAAAGTCAATCAGCCCAGTCTATAGAAGAGTTCTTGTCGTGACCCCCAACTCTGATCTGAGCGGTCCCGGGTTCCGTGGACACGCGGCTTAGCGACTGCCTGCTCAAACTCGATGGGGCTGATGCATCGCAGCGAAGAATGCCTCCGGATCGGATTGTAGAAGGGTAATTCCCCCATTTGTAGTGGGCGCCAGACGTGCAGCTATGCTGCAAAAGCCAGCTTCATGGCCGGCGTGATGCCACCCGGAGCAGTATTGGGCTGTTTGTTGTTGTACGTCCAAAGTCAGCGAGTCGCAGCTGCCTGGACCTGTTCGATGGAATCGAACAGGGTTTGCGCGAGCCAGTCGTAGCGCACGGTCCGATTGTAGCGTTCGATGTACGCGTTCTGTTGCGGCTGTCCCGGCTGGGTTAAATTGAGGTGAATGCCGCGCGCCTTCGCCCACTCGTGCGTCATTGTCGGATCATGATCGGCGACGTTGCCGTCCGCGATACGGAGCGGCTCCTCAATCGCGAGCGGGTTCGGTGGTGTCCGTCAACGCTCCATGGCGTCACGCGGCGCAAACTGCTGCTTCTCGACGCGGCGCTTACCCTCGAGGAACTCATGGTGATCGAGTTGAATCCGTTCCTCGCTGGTTGGCTCTCTTGTGAGGCGATTAGCCCACCTTGGCCGGGGGCGGGCCATTTCATCCAGAGCCTGCCATCCCGATGACAAGAGCGCTGTGCCTGGTCGCCCATCCCGATGACTGTGTCATCTTCGGTTACCACTACATTCTCAGCCACCGCCAGCATCAGTGGAGTATCGTTTACCTGACTCCCGAAGACGTTTCTCCCCGCGTGGAGGAGATGCGGGGCTATTGGCGGCGGTATTTGATCGACGTCCGCTCCCTCGAACTGCCGCACGATCCTCCCCCTTCGGATATCACCAACGGCCGCTGCACGATCCCCTACGATATGGCCAGAAGCGCGATCTTAGAGCTGATCGGCGACCACGACCTCGTCCTCAGCCATGGCGAAGCGGGCGAATACGGCCATCCGCACCATCGTTTCCTCCATCAGATCCTCAAGGATCTCGGGATTACTTTCGTGTCGTTTGACGTCGGCGCCGATGCGCCTGAGCGTTTCGGTGTGCCGCGTGATGATCAGCAGTCGCTCCCGCTTCACCGCCGGGCGATCGAGCGATTCGTCAAACAGTTCGGCTTGGAGACATCGGCCGGATACCGTCTCGAGACTCCATGACCGAGTGGTGAGTCAAACGCAGGTCGGGCGGGGACCAGTGCCGCCACCACATCCCGGTATCCGAAGAGGTTGGGCATGAACGACGACGACACGTTTAACAGCTCGCATACGTTCGACATCGACATCGACATCGGTCAGTGGGATCCCGAGCACCAGGCCTTCTGGACCGACCGCCTCGGACGGCGCTATCTGCTCTCAGTTGTGCCGAAGCGGGCGAGAAGGGGGAAGATTCTGGAGATCGGCGCTGCTTGGTACAACAAATATCAGAAGGCGGTCGTCGGCGAGGGGAACGAACTCACCATCATCGACATCAAGCCGGGTAATCATCCGGACATCGCCCAGATCTCCGGTCTCGACCGATACATCCGCTTCGACATGACGGGAGCCGCGTAAAGAAGTATCCAGCATCGATCAGCCTCGAGTTTCTCGAGGGACTGGTCCGCGAGCGGTTCGTGGTCGTGCACACCGACGTGCTTGCGGGAAACACCCCGGGGCATGTCCACTACGCCGAGAGGCGGTGACATCTGCGCTTGACGGATGCGTTGACGGGCCCGTATCTACCATTTTACGAGTTGGCACATGCCCGGATCAGCTCGGTGTTCCCCCCTTCCCCATGTCCCGCCCGAGGCTTGATACCGATGGTCGACTTCCTCGGAATCGGAGTCCAAAAGGGGGGGACGACCTGGCTCTTCCGCCAGCTCTCCCGGCATCCGCAGATCGCCTTCCCCGCTGGGAAGGAGGTCCACTTCTGGGACCGGGCTGATGCCCGGCTCGTCGACCAGTGGCTCACGCTCCTCGAGCCCCCCGCGCGGATCAATGCTGCCGGTGAGCCGATCCGCTCCGGTGAGATTACCCCCGCCTATGCCTCGATCCCGTCGGCATCGATCCGCGCGCTCCATGCCGCCTGCCCCGACATCCGGCTGTTCATCACCTTTCGCAACCCGCTCGAACGGGCTTGGTCGGCAGCGCTGATGGCGCTGGTGCGCGCCGAGATGCTCGACGCCGAGGTGTCGGATCAATGGTTCATTGATCACTTCCAGTCGGCCGGATCCCGCCGCGCCGGTGATTATGCGGCGATCATGGAACGCTGGCTCGACGTCTTTCCTGAGGAGCAACTCCTCCCGCTTATTCGCGACGACATCGAAGCCTATCCGGTCGGCACGCTCGAGGCCCTGGCTGACCACCTCGCCATCGATGCCAGCGGCTTCGCCGGGCTCACGGCCACCGAGCTTTCCGAGCGCGTCGTGCCGTTGCTCACGGCCGATCAGGCCCTCAAACAGCAGCAAGATCTCCCCCCACGGCCTACGCTCGTGCCGCTGCTGAAGGATATGTATGCTTCCGAGGTGGCCCGGATCGCCAAGCTCCTGGGGCGCGACCTGAAGCACTGGGTGGATGGATTCGGCACCCCCCCCGCCCACCGCCCACCGCCGCGTTCCGAAATCCGGATCGGGGCCAACGGGGCGATCGCGGTCCAAAAGTGGCTCGCCGAAGGGGGCGCGGCGGCGCCTCCGCCGGCCCCTCCTTCCTCACCGGAAGCCCCCAGAGCCGCGGGCGGATGACGCGCCCCGCGCTGTCGATGATTGTGGTCTTCCGGGACATGGCCCGCGAGGCCCCGCGGACGCTCTTCACCCTCTCCGGGGCGTATCAGCGCGGCGTCGATCCCAGCGCATACGAGGTGATTGCCGTCGATGCCGGATCGGCGGTGCCGATCGACGCAGCGCTCGTCGAGTCGTTCGTTGACGCCAGAGGCCCGCGCTTCACACTGCTGCGCACGCCGCGCTGCCCATCCCCCTGCGCCGCGATCAACGAGGCGGTCCGCCACTCGACCGGCGCGGCGGTGATGGTCTGCATCGATGGCGCCCGGATGTTTACGCCCGGCGTGGTGCGATTCACGCTCGATGCCTTCCGGACGTGGGATGACCCGCTCGTTGCTACGCTCGCCTGGCACCTCGGCCCCAAGATCCAGAACGAATCGATGCTCGAAGGCTACGATCAGGCCGTCGAGGACCGGCTTCTTGAATCGGTTGATTGGCGTCGCGATGGCTATGAACTGTTCCGGATTGCCGCCTTCGCCGGCTCGAGTCGGCGTGGATGGTTCCTTCCCCTCTCCGAGAGCAACGGCGTGGCGGTCCGCCGGGAGACGTTCGATCGGCTCGGGGGCTTCGATGAAGGCTTTCAGACCGCCGGCGGCGGACTGGTGAACCTCGACTTCCATCGCCGCGCCTGTGACGCCGCCGGACCGGTCGTCCATCTGCTCGGCGAGGGGACGTTTCATCAATTCCATGGCGGCGTGGCGACCAACGTCCCCGCCGCCCAGCATCCTTTCCCCGTGTTCCACGAGGAATACGTGCGGCTGCGGGGCGAGCCGTTCGCCGAGGCGACATCGCTGCCGTTGGTCTTCGGCGCGATGCCGCCGCAGGCCCTGCCGTTCCTCGAGCGGTCGATCGCCGAGGCCCGCGCAGCCAGCGGCGCGTGAGGCATCGCATGCATCGACGCGCCATCATCGTCCTCGGCATGCACCGCAGCGGCACCTCGGCGCTGACGAGGACCATCGGACATCTCGGCGCGACCCTCCCCCTCGACCCGATGCCCGAGACGGCCGACAACCCGCGCGGCTATTGGGAGTCGCGATCGATGGCCCGCTTCAACAACCGGCTCCTCGAATCGGCCGGGACCCGTTGGAACGATGATGCCCCGCTGCCGGACGCATGGTTTGTCGATCCGGCCCGCGTGGTCGATTGCAACGAAGGAGGGGCGCTGCTCGCCGCGGCCTTCGGCGCGGCGCCGCTGCTGGCCTTCAAGGACCCACGCGTCTGCCGCCTCCTCCCGTTCTGGCGCAACGTTCTTGCCCGCGCGGGGATCGCGCCGTGCGCGGTCATCGCGCTGCGGGATCCCGGAGAGGTGGCCCGCTCGCTCCAGGCCCGACTCGACGATGCGGCATTCCGGCCGGCCGCGGTGGCCGCGCAGGAGCGCGGCCTCCTGCTCTGGCTGCGCTACGTCCTCGACGCCGAGGCCCAGTCGCGCGACATGCCCCGCACCGTGATCGATTATGCCGCGCTCGTCGCCGACTGGCGCACGACGGTGCGTGGGATCGCTGGCCTCGTGCCGTTGCCGACGATCACGGTGGAGGCGGCCACTGCGATCGACGGTTTCCTGTCGCCGGGCCTGCGCCGGCAGCGTGGCCCGGCCCCGGACGAAATGGGCGCAACGGACGGTATGGCAGGGTTGGAGCTTCTTCGGAGCGTCGGCGAGGCGGTGGCGCAGGCTGTGGGCAGCGGTATCGAACAGGCAGCGGCGCAGCGCCGGCTCGACGCCCTCGCCCGCTCCTTCGATCGGCTTTCCACCGCCTATGCGCCTCTCCGGCAGGGGCCCGCTGCGACCACCCTCCGCGATCCCTGGGCCGGCGTGATCCTCACGGAGCTCGCCGGCCTGCCGCCGACCGTCGCGCCGCAACCGCCCCGCCGCCGTGTGCTCTTCCTCTCGGGGGTGCCGCGGAGTGCGGGGCATGTCTACCGGGTCGAGCATGCCGTCGCCGCCCTCGCCGCCGAGGGATGGCAGGCGTCCTGGTTGCCGATCGACGACGCTCGCGTGCCGGCGGCGGTCGAGGGGGCCGATCTGGTCACGGTCTTCCGGGCCCCGTGGGGCGAGTCGCTCGCGGCCGTGCGCGAGCGCTGCACGACGCGAGGGATTCCGCTCGTCCATGACATCGATGATCTCGTCTTCGATCCGGCCGTGATCGCAGCCGGTCAGATCGCGTTCATCGACCGGCTGCCGGAGGAGCGCCGGCAGTCATGGCTCACCGCCTCCGTACTCCACCGCCGAGCGATCGCCGAGAGCGACGCCTGTGTCGTGACGACGGCGGCGCTGGCGACGGCCGCAGCCGTGGTCATTCCTCGGGTCTACGTTCTTCGCAACGGGCTCTCCGCCGCGATGCTCGCCGCGGCTTTCGCGGCGCGCGGGAATTCGAAGCCCTCGGCCGGCGACGGCCGGCTCCGCGTCGGCTTTGCCAGCGGCACGCCGACGCACCACCGTGACTTCGCCACGATCGCCCCGGCGCTGGCCGACCTCCTCGCTCAGCGGCCCGACGTCGATCTGGTCATCGTCGGCCATTTCGACATGGCGGCCGTTCCCGAACTCGCGCCCCACGCATCGCGGATCGAGCTCCGCCCGGCGGTGTCGCTGATGGAGCTCCATGCCGAGGTCGCCCGCTTCGACATCAACCTCGCGCCGCTCGAAACGGACAATCCGTTCTGCGAGGCGAAGAGCCCGATCCGCTGCACGACTGCGGCGCTGGTCGGTGTGCCGAGCGTTGTCGTGGCCACGGCCCCCCTCGTGGCTTCCGTCGTCGACGGAGAGACCGGCTTGGTGGCCCGCTCGACGGAGGATTGGACGACGATGATCACCCGGCTCCTCGACGAGCCGGCCCGCCGCACGGCGATGGGGGAGGCGGCGCGGGTCGACGCGATCGCCCGTTTTGGCCCCGCTACGATTCGCCAGTGCGCGGGGCTCGTCTACGCCCAGATCCTTGCCGATCACGACTCGACCGGGCGATCGCCGAGCTGTTTTTGAATGAAGGGCCGGCGGCATCCAGCTTACGCAGCTACCTGAGAAGCATCCTCCAACGCAAGCGCTGACCCGCAAACTTCGCAGCGATACGATTGGAACCCCCAAACGTTCAGCCACCCATCCCAGACCTGCTGCCACGACGATGCATCCATTGAGCAAAGACCCCGGTTTCATTGTTTTCAGTTCCCACAAGACAGGAACTCAAACACTTGTTCGGAGCCTGAGCGCAGCGGGGCACCAAGCGATACACTTGCATGGGGTGGGGCATTTAGAAGTAACCATCAGCCAACTCAGAGAATACCTCAAATCTTATCTCGAGAAATACGGGAAAAGAGTGAAGATCATCAGCGCCTTCAGACTTCCGATTGAAAGGCACATCTCATCATTCTTTCAATGGTATGGCGATGGTGCTTGGAGGCAGCGGTTGCCCGATTACCAAGATGAAGATACGGTGATTCATCAGCTTGATCTCGGAGGTCTGAATTCATTGCTGGTTTCGGATATCGCAAGCCGCAAGCTCGCCGGATACAGGGACTCGCTTCATGAGTTATGCCGAGTTCTCGAAATCGACTCCATGGTCCTGCAAACGGAACCCTATAAAGGACCCTACAGAGTCGATCATGAGCTCGCCGAAATAACCTTGGCCAGATTTAGCGATTTGTTCAAAGACTCGATGAAGAACATTTGGGCGTTATCCGGCGCGTCTGTTCAAAACGTATGTGAAACGAACATATCAGAAAAGAAGTGGTATTCCGCCAAGTACAAAAAGTTTAAAGCCGATGTGTTCATACCGGAGAATGTCATTCACCAGACATATCTCGACCGCAAAGACCTGATCGAAGTCTTCTATCCAGGATTGTTCGATGAACTTCTGGAGGCGGACTGCCGCACTTATTGCCATCTCCGCTCCCATCCGTAATCTCCAATCCATGAACAACGCCATCCTCGCGATCGGCGGGGTTGGATTCGTCGGCTCGAACTTTGTCTTCGATTGGATCACCTGGGAAACCGATCCGGTGGTGAACCTCGACAAGCTGACCTACGCCGGCGACCCGAGCTGGTCGACGAGCTCCCGGACAGCGTCGCGAGAATAGAAGTCCCACTGCGGCCCGTTCGTGCCGAGGAGGCGACCGGCGATCGCCGCGACATCGAGGCCGCCATAGATCGGGTTGGCATTGCGGCTGTAGAGCGGTGCGACGAGCGCCCCGGCAGCGGGGGCGATCCGCGCAAGCGCTCCACCGCCGGTAGCAATCATGTCCTCGTAGCGGATCACGGTCTCCGCTCGAAGATGCCTGGCGTACTGCCCGAAGCTCCAGGAGAGCATGGTGAGTTGACGGCCGAGGCGGTCGGGCTCGGCATCGAGCCGGAGGCGGAGATCGTCATCAAACACCTCCGCTGCCGGCTGGCGGCCTTGGTTCCAGTTGGCCTCGGTGGTCTGCCAGGAGAGGAGGATCGCGAGCGGATTGCGAACGATGGCATGGCAGGGGAATCGCTGCGTGAGCGTCCCCAGCAGGGCCGTGAAGCAACTCGGATGCTTGACGACGAGCCGGAACGACGGAGTAAGAGGCTTGTCGAACTGGACGATTCCCTCCCGGACCAGCGACGCCCGCAGGCCGTTTGGCCCGGGGGTGGCCGCGTAGGGATTATCGGGGATTCTTCCGTCGATCCCCCGACTGATGGCCTCGCCGCGGTCGTGGAGCGAGTGGCGCTGGGCGTCGAAGAACGCCGCCACCCGGTTGTTCACCCCCTCGGGCACCGTGAGCCCCACCAGCATCCGTGGCGACATCGGCTCATGGAGCGCCACGGTGTCGGGAAGCTGGTTGAGGAGCGTGCAGGCGAGGGTCGTTCCCGACCGGGCGATCCCGGTGAGGATCACGTCCGCCCCAGCGGCTGGCGAAGGGAAGGGCTCCACGCTGTCACCAGCTCCGCTCAAGGTCGTCGAGAATCGCGAGAAACGCCCGTTTTTCTCCATCGAGCCCGCGTGCCGCGGCCTCGGCTCGTGCCGCCGCCACGATCCGCTCGCGCTCGATCGGTGTCATCATCATGGCTTGCCTAACCGCAGCAACGAGGCTCGCGGGAGCGTGGTCCGGGCGGAGGCAGGTATCGCCGTCGCGGCAGAACTGGCGGTTGCCGACGCAATCAGGACAGACAACGAGAGTTCCCAGGGCGAAGGCCTCGAGCGCCGGCAGGAAACACCCCTCCTCCGCGAGCGGCAGGAAGAGGACGACCTCGGCAGCGGCGACACGGCCGAGGAACTCGTCCCGTGGCAGCGGGGAGGCGATCACCTCCGGCTCGTAGCCCGCGTCGCGGAGCGCTCCGACCACGACGGCTGTCCGTGCCGGAGCCTTCCAGCCCGCAACTAACAGCGGGGCCCGTCGTCGCTCCCTGCCGACCGCTCCTGCCGGCACATCAATGGCATTGGGGATCGTCACCACCGGCCCGTTGACCAGCCCGGTGGCCCGGATCGCATCGGCGACCTCGCCGCTGACACAGATCCGCACGGCACGACGGCTCAAGTATCCCCGCCGCGGATCCCCCGCCCTGGCGTGCCTCACCCCCTGGACGAGATTGATGATCGGTTTGCCCCAGTCGTCCGGCACCGCCATCCAATCAAGCCCGGCGACAAACAGCGCATCAGCCCGCTCGGGTTGCCACGCCGGCAGGAGCTCCCCCGGCGCGCCTCCGAGGAACGGATTGGAGGCGTCGCGCCGGCTCGCCGCCGTGAGAAACACGCGCGGGGAGAAGGATCGCGATTCGGCCGCATGGCGTAGATAGTGCCACACCTTGAGGTGACCGCCAGTGAAACCGCGGAAGTCGCGATGAAACAGGAGCACGCCGCGGGGATCGCTGTCCATGGGCTATATATACGACGCCCTTGCCGATGACCGGAAGGTCAACCCAGGCGAGCGGGTCCACCTCACACACTATTGCCCGATCCTCCGCATGGCTGGGGGGGCTGTGAGATGTTCGAACATGGAACAAACCTTATTTTGTCGCCACCCTGAGGCGAACGGTGGCTACGGGTGGCTTTTTTTCGGTGAGGGTACGAAGGAAGAATTCCGTCCATCCGATCCGACCAGCTAAGGATGTCGATGTCTGTCAGCCCTCACGCGCCCGTGACGGTCATTCTCGTCAACTTCAACGGTGGCGAGCACCTGCTGCGGTGTCTGACCTGCCTGGCGGACCAGGAGACGCCTGCCGAGCGGATCGTGCTGATCGATAATTGCAGCACTGATGGATCGGCGGCCGCTGCCAGGGAGTGGGTGGCGAGAGATGGGAGGTTGACGGCGCGGCTCGAGCAGATCGATTCCGCCGTCAACGCCGGGTTTGCGGCGGCCA